>JAUSPR010000040.1 GCA_030655715.1 Thermoplasmata archaeon | reverse complement strand
CCGGGGTACTCTGTCAAAGAATTGGCTGAGAGAACATCGCTCTCATTGCGAACCGTCAAAGGTCTCCTTCCAAGATGGAAGCGCATGGGTGTGGTCTTGCAGGAAAAGACCAATTACCATCTAAATCCCAGGTTCAAGTTTCTCGCAGACTTCCTGAGAAGATTCAATGAATGCAAGAACCTCAGCATAATGAGGGAGAAATATCCTGAAGCTGTAATTGTCTGGCAGTGGAGGGATGAGTTTATGTTATCAACAGAAACGAAACTCAAGGACCCCAATATACTTCCTGCCGGCCTTACGCGCCTGGATGTCCTGAAGTCCCGTTTGGCCCATACCCAGGAATACTATTACTATGGACACGCAGAAAAAGAAATATCAGAAGAGGAGGCATTTATGCAGGCCCTGTATGTTGACCCATACAACCCCAGGATAAAGAGGCTCATAAGCGAAAGACTTAGTGAATTAGACTCTGAGGTATTCTTTGACCGTGCCGGCAAATATGCCAATAAAACAGCAATCAAAGATCTGGTGAATAAATGACCGAGAGAAGAAAGTACAACAAAGACGAATTAACACTGGTATTGGAGGAAGTATCCAAGCACCTGGAAGCCGAAACCACTGTGTATCTCATCGGCGGCCTGGGCATGGTTCTCCATGGTTACAAGGCCATCACCAGGGATGCGGACATAATATTCGATTCAGACGAAGACCTGAAACGGTTCATGGCAGCAGCTGAAAAGGCAGGTTTGAAAAGCGTATCTGATAAGTCTGCTGAATATGTCCAACTGGGGCCACAGCACATTCTTGAAAACCAAGAAGGTATAAGGCTGGATATATTCTACAAGCAAGTCTGCAACGGCCTGATATTATCGGAGGACATGAAGCAACGAGCAAACAAAAAACTGGAATTCTCCAATTTGACAATAAAAGCAATGTCCGGTGAGGACATATTCCTGTTCAAGTCCATAACACTGAGGGACGACGACCTGGTGGACATGTTCTCCATCGCCCAAACAGAGCTGGACTGGAACACAATAGAATTCGAGATGCGGAAGCAACCCAATTCAGACAAATGGTTTCCCAGGATCCGCGAGAGGCTGATGGATCTCAAGGATGAATATGGAACGGATTCGCCGTTGATTTGATGCTCAAAGAAGCCGGCGATATACGAGGCGCTGACCGGGATTGCCAGGGGGGTTGTGCCGGTGACTTGGAAGGGGAAGAAAAACAAATAATCCGATGCCAAAACAATTAAATACTTTAAATCCTATTGTTAGGACACATGTCCCATAATTAGGATTGAATGATTGATATGAAACTCCATAACCCGCTGGATGGCATCATGGACTCGAAGTCCAAGGTCAGGATTCTTCGACTGTTGTTCCGATTTCCGGGCCGTGATTTCACTGAAAGGGAAATTGCCAGCATGATAAACATGAGCCCGAATACGGTCAATCTGGCCCTTAACGACCTGCGCCGCACAAATGTGTTCATCTACAAGCGCATTGGTCGTACCCATGCCTATCACTGCAATCAAGGTTCCGCGCTATTTCCATTGTTCACTGCCCTTTTTGAAAGGGAGGGGAAAATATGGCTGGAACTGCTTGATTACCTAAGGATGGGATTGGCCGGGGTCGGGACCAGCATCCTATTCGGAAGCTTTGCCAGGTCCGAGGAAAGTTATGACAGCGACCTGGATATCCTTATAATCGCCAAAAATAAGAAGCTCGCAGAATCAAGATTGTCTGAAGTATCAGAGAGGGTCCTCTCTGAATTCTCTGTGACAATTGCACCGATGATCATGACCCGTTCCGAATTTGAGATTAAGAAGCGCAAGGGATTTATCAAGCAAGCACTTTCAGAAGGAATAATAATTGTAAAAGATGGCTCGGAGAGTTAGCATGGCAGAATTGAGAACAGGGGCAGTATATCGTCGCCTGTTCAAAAATTATATGAAAAAGGCAGATGAACTTTATATCGCAATGGAATCAAGTTACGAGAGGGGGCACTGGAATGCCTGCGTTGTCAATGCAATCCATTGTGTCATCAATGCCGCTGATGCCCTTACTGTGTTCTACTTGGGGTTCAGGCATGTTGGTGACCGCCATCAAGATGTTATGCAGCTCATTCAAACTGTTGACATAGAATCGAAAGAGCTCAAGGCAAAAAGCCAACAATTATTATCTGTCTTGGGAATAAAGAATGTGGCCGAGTACGAGGAGCGTTTGATGGATCAAAATGATGCAAAAAATGCTAGAAAGGCTTGCGATAGGTTCTACCATTGGGCCATGGAAAAGCTGGCTTGAATACTCTACAAAACTCCAAACGTCCGCAGTCCTTCTGATGCCAAATAAAACCCTCCAAATGTCCCGCAGGACTTTGGATACCGATAAAAGTTCTCAGCACTCATAGGGTTCATCATCACAGGCCGAAGCCCGTTCAACCGCTCGGTGTCATCATCGAACGGGCTGAGAACATCCGTTGCCATAAATAAATGTATGGCAACCAACCCGCTCGTCAAAAACAAAACAAGGGCCGGCCCCGCCAGCCCTTCGCAGAGTTTCTATCCTGACCGCGACGCCTGCCTCTTCAGCCACCACACCGCGCCAATCAACACCGGCACTCCCACGATGATGAGTATCCACATCAGCGCCCAGAGATATGAGGAAACAACATAGTCCACTGACCACGATGAAAACGGCGTGTTCCAGTTGTGATCAAGATACACCTTCAGCAGGACCAGCAAATTAACAACAAATGAGATCCCTGACCCGCCCTTCGTGCTCTTCGAACGACCGAATATCTTCATGCGCCTGTATTCCGCGCGTTCCTCCGCAGGCAGCCTCTTCCACCAGAGATAGTAGATTAATATGGCAGCCACAATCAACGGTATTACGACCAGCACTATCTCCCAGAATAGCAAATGCAAGAAGAACGTCACGCAGGAACCGACTGACCAGCCCCCGAGCCGCGACGGCACCAGCCCGGTGTCCTGCGCGTCCCCGACGAACCACACGAACACCGCCAGCATTGCAATCACTGCCAGCGCGATCCCTACCACGATCATGGCAATGGCCTTCCAGTGCCTTGCTGCGAATTTCTTTCTCACCTTTTCAGTTGTATCGTATTCCATGTCTTTCTTCCTCCTAGTTTGGCCCAGTTCTCCTCACGCCAGACCGAGGCCCGTTCAGCTCCCATTGTGTCATCATCGAACACAATGAGAATCGTTGTTGTCATTAATAATTTTATGGCAACAAACCCAAATGCTGATTAACGAACCCTCTAGATACACTCCCCCGCTCCAAATGTCCCGCAGGACTTTGGATACAGGAAAATTCGTAAAGCTTAAATTCTGCGGCTGTTCTATGCTCCTTCATGCATCCCATCAATGACATCAGAGGCTCGACCGGCTCCACGCTCAAGGGCAAGCGCATAGTTCTGTGCATCACTGGCTCCATCGCGGCCGTTGAAACAATCAAGCTCGCTCGAGAACTTGCCCGGCTGGGCGCGGACGTCATCCCTGTCATGAGCCGCGCAGCCACAAAGATTGTTCATCCTGATTCTGTTCATTTCGCAACCGGGAATATCCCGATTCTGGAACTGGACGGCGCCTTGAAACATGTCGAGCTGTGCGGCGATTCCCCGTCGAAAGCGGACATTCTTCTGATAGCCCCGGCAACTGCCAACACAATTTCGAAAATAGCCTGCGGCATTGATGACACGCCGGTGACGACAATGGCCACCTGCGCCTTGGGCTCCAAAATGCCGATTATTATCGTACCGGCAATGCATGCCTCCATGTACAGGCACATGATTGTACTGGAGAACGTGGAGAAGCTGGAAAAGCTCGGCGTGGTCTTTGCCGGTCCCAGGATAGAGGAGAAGAAGGCCAAGATGGCCCATCAGGACGAAATCATCGCAAAGGTCTGCCGCGCTACTGGCCCAGGCGATCTTAAAAAAATCAAGGTACTGGTCATTGCCGGTTCCACAAGGGAGCCGATTGACGATGTGCGATTCATATCCAATGTTTCTTCCGGGCGGACAGGTCTGATGCTGGCCCTGGAAGCATATCGTCGCGGTGCTGACGTGGAAATCTGGGCCGGAGCAGGCCTGAAAGTCCCGGATTTCATGGAAAGCCGTAATTTTACCTCAGTTGGAGATTTGGAAAAAATGGCAGGAAAAACCAAGGCATCTATAGTGCTTGTTCCTGCGGCCATATCCGATTTCATTCCTGAACATGAGGCAGGGAAGATGTCCTCGGAAAAATCAAGAAAAATTGAATTGAAACCTGCTCCGAAGATACTCGGGCTCCTGAATATGGACGGCCGGATACTTGTTGGCTTCAAGGCCGAGACAGGCATAACCCAGAAAGAGCTGGAGAAGCGCGCGCTTGAGCGGCTGAAGCTGCACGGGCTTGATATGATTGTCGCCAATCTTCTGGAGGATGTCGGACCAGAGAATACAAAGGCCATCATCATGTCCGAAAATAACCGTTCCAAACGTCCCTCAGGACTTTGGATGCCGATAAAATTTAAAGGCAAGAAATCAGAGCTGGCAACAATAATTTTCGATAAAATAACGGGGATGTGAATTGAAAGCATTCTGCCCCGGACATGTTACAGGATTTTTTGCCATAGCGGACGGCGCCAGGATTTTGGAGAAACGCGGTTCCAGGGGCGCGGGTTTCTGCATCGAGATGGGCGCGGTTGCTGATGTTTCCGTTGCATCGGGAAAAACATCGATTTATTTTGCTGACAAAGAGGAAAACGCACCCGTAACCAGACGCGCGCTGGAACTTCTAGCGCCTGACAGTCATTTCAATGTTAATATCACGCATCAGGCCCCAATGGGCCAGGGCTTCGGGATGAGCGCGGCCGGAACGTTCGCGGCCTGCCTGGCAGCGGCTGTCGAGATTGGCATTGCAGACCCGAAATATGCGGCCCTTAAAGCCACCCATGTTGCGGAAGTGGAGAACAAAACCGGTTTGGGGGATGCTGTCGCGCAGAGTGTGGGCGGTTTCGTACACAGGCTTGAACCGGGAATACCGCCGCACGGCGAGCTTATGAGACTGAATTTCGGCGCGAAGGAAGTTGTTTTCTGCATACTGGGCCAGCCTATCAGCACCTCCGCGATACTGAACGACAGGGACATGTGTTCACGAATTCGCGATTCTGGCGAGATATGCCTGCGGGACTTTGAAGTAGTTCCCGGTTTTGATGAATTCGTGGATATTTCATGGGTATTCGCGAGGGACACGGGCCTGGCAACCGAAAAAATGGTGAAAGTTCTTGGCGGTTTGAACGGAATTGGGAAGGGCAGCATGGTCATGCTGGGCAATTCTATTTTTGCATTCGGGGATTGCAATGCGATCGAGAAAAAATTTACTGGTTATGGCACGGTGCTGAGAACAAAAATATCCGAGAACGGCGCCCATATGATCCAATAATTCTGAAAACATCCGTTGCCAATGTTCCTCAGGACTGGCAAACCGACAAAAGTTGCCTGTCCCCAAAGGGGCCGGCATACCGATAAAAATGTTCCTCAGGACTTGGCAAACCGACAAAAGTTGCCTGTGCCCGAAGGGTCAGGCATGCCGATATTATTCGCTGAGCGTGAACAGCTGGTCATCCTCTCCAACATCGAACAAACCGAGCCTGGCGCCCGCATCCAGCCAGCCATGCGAATAGTTCACGCAAGCAAAGGCATTGATCCTGTCGCCTGATTCAAGAAAGTGCTTTGCATCCTGATAATAGGCAGTGGCCATTGAAAGAAAATCCTCAGCCAGTTTCCGGTGGTGGGAGCGTACCGGCGCCGCTATCTTGAGCTTCTCCAGGGCCATCCTGGTCTTCTCCAGATAACTGGCCAGATGTTCCGGTGTAATTTCCGAGCGCTCCATGGGCCACGGGAAAGGGTTTCAAGTTAATTAGACCTACGATTGCGAATTCCGCTCTATCCAGGAAATCCGGTGTCCAGTATTTACGGCGGCGATGCTTGCGCAACTCCCTGGTTACCAGGTAGATATATGTGCAAAGCATGAGGAAATATGATATTCCAAGCACACGATAATCAGCCCAGGTCATGCCGCTGATGTAAAAATCCGGTAATATGGGGTAGAGGAATCTGGTTCCGAACGTCCCATCATGGAAAGGAATGTCCATGCAGATATGCAGCGCCCAGGCAGATAGGGCTGGCAAGAATAATGGTTTCAGCTTCCAGACCACAAAAGCCACAATGCCGAGGACAACAAAACTGTGCATCAGATGATAGAAAACTATGAAATATTTTGGCATGGTAAGCATGGCCTCGTCAAAGCCCACGCTCATGGGTGTGCCAACTATGACATACAGTAATATCAACATGAAACTGACATCGGGAATTATGGCCAGGGCCATCGCCTCCTCGCGCCAGAGCCTGTTACGAAACAGAACATGGGTCCACAGAAGGTGGGAGAACAGGTCCATCAAAGGAAAATAGGATGCCTAAAGCATAAAAAGAAAAACGGTGGTACACCTGTTTGTAAAGTATTTAAAGATGGCAGAAATTAATTTTAATCGAGCATATTAACAGCGATTGACGAGCGAGCAGGTCAGGCGGGTTTTTTCTTATGAGCCGTTTTTCTTTTTTGGAGCCTGACCAGCGCAGCGAGTTTATAAAAAAGAAAAACGGTGGTACACCTGTTTGTAAAGTATTTAAAGATGATTAAAAATAGATGAAAAGTGGTTATAGCAACATGCCCCGTCTGAATGTTATCATTTTCAGATTTGGAGGGCGGGGTACTGTTAGCTCATGTAATTGGGTGACAAAACCAATTGCAAAACATCCCTTAAAACCCTGGGTGTAAGCCCAGGGATGTGAGGCCTCACCAATGTTCACCAGGCCTCTTCATCTGTAAGCTCTGGCATTGGAACGATTCTTTCATACTTCGTTCATCGATTTCAAGTGGCTTCACGGGCACCCGGACAACCACACAGATTTTCGAGCAGGCTTGGGCGGGTTTTATCGAAAAGTATTAATGTATAATGCGTCATATATGTAATTACATGTCTAACATTAAATACAGCAGTCACGCTCGTTTGCGGATGATTGAGCGCGGGATCTCTGAAAAAGAGGTCAGTGATGCCATCGCAAAGGGGAGCAAACGAAAACAGGATGAGAAAATCGTGACTGCGTATAGACATCTGGAAGTGGTCTTCAAGAAAGTGAAAGAAGATTACTACGTGATTACAGTGATATTGAGGTGGTGATAAAATGACAAAATGCCCATTATGTGAGAAAGGAGCCCTTAAGAAAGGGAAAATCGAAGAAGAGATGTTCGGAGTTAATCTGGGTAAGTATGACGGTGAGATTTGCGACAAATGTGGTGAGTCATTTTTGGACCAGGATGCAATGCTCAAGATTGAGGCAAAAGCGAAAGAACTTGGCGTCTGGGGATTGGCTAAGAACATGAAAGTTGTCAAATCTGGCAATTCATTGAGCGTTAGAATTCCTGCTAAAATCGCGCACTTTCTTGATATTGAAGAAGGTGAGAACGTTTTACTTTATCCAGAAGGCAAAAAGAAAATCGTCGTCGAAGTGACATGAATCTCCATTCCCAAAAATCCTTCCAGCCAACCCAATCCCACACCGTTCCAAATGTCCGCTGACTTTGGATACCGATTAAAGGACATTCGGATACAGGATAAAACAGGCAACCAACCACCCCGATAGAATGCTAGTCCGAACCACAGGTTCGGAAACCGATTAAAGTTTTTCGCATAAACAAATATAAGCAAAACTTCCTCTGAACCTGTGCAGCTTCAGTATCCTGAAGCCAGACTCTTTCACAATCTTAGGAATATCAAGAGATATATCGGTAAAACCAGCGCGCCACATCATGGCCTTCAGGCAACGGTATCGGAAACTGGGCTTCCCTAGGGGCTTACCCGTATCAAGAATCGAGAATTTTCCGCTGAACTTCAAGACCCTGGCAACCTCAACAATGGCCTTCTCCGGCTCTGGAAAAGAGGTAAAAGCAAACGTTGCCAGTGCCGAGTCAAAAGTCTCCGGCTCAAAGGAAAGCGCCGTACAATCCGCCACAATTGCTTCAGCCTTGGAAGATAAGCCAGCCTTGGAAATGCGGGAATTTGCTTTGGCCACCATGGCCTCGGAGAAATCTATGCCGATGACCTTCCCACCCTTCAGCTTGCCAGCCAGGTAAGGCAGAATAGCGCCCGTGCCCGTGCCGACGTCCAGCACTGTGGAATCTGGAGAAAGCTCCAAAATATCAATTGCCAGCTTTTTCTGGTCGTTCACGCCACCAAGGTCAAAAGCATCATAATACCTTGACCAGCGGTCATACCGTTTCCTGGTGCGGGCAGTTCGGTCCATAACTCACTTCCCGTACCGCCTTGAGCGCTGCTGGTATGATCTGATGGCACGTAAAAAGTCAATTTTTCTGAAACCGGGCCAATACACGTCCACGAAATACAGTTCGGAATAGGCCAGCTGCCAGAGAAGGAAATTGGACACGCGCACTTCGCCGCTCGTTCTCAGGATTAGATCGGGATCAGGAAATTCCTTGGTGTACAGGTACTTGGAGAACATGTCCTCATCAATTTCCGCGGGGGTTATCTTCCCATCTTTTACCTGGGTGGCAATATTTCTGATTGCCTGGATTATTTCCTCTCGGCCGGAATAGGCCACTGCCAGGTTGAGATAATAGGAATCATAATCTTTCGTCTTCTCTTCGGCATAAGTTATGGCCTCGCGCACGTTCTCTGGAAGAATGTCAATCATGCCCAATGCCCGAATCCTGACATGGTGCTTGTGTACGCGCTCGTCTTCGGCAGCCTTGTAAAAGCTCTCCTCAAAAAGTTTCATTAATTCATCTATCTCTTCCTCATTGCGGGTCTGGTTCTCGGAGGAAAATGCGTAAACCGTCAAAATTTTAACGCCGGCTTCCATGACCCAGTTCAGGAGTTCTTCCAGCTTGTTCCGGCCCTCCTTGTGGCCCTCGGATGCTCCGAGACCCAACTCCTTGGCGAATCTCCTGTTCCCATCCATGATTATGGCAACATGCTTGGGTGCAGGGTAATTCGCCACTTCCTTGGACAGGCGTTTCTCATATTGCCTGTATGCTGTATCCGCGATAATGCCAGATTTGTGGTCATTGTTGCCTGAAGCCATTTAATGTTGATACTAGAGGGGGTATAAAAGATTTTCTGAATTCCCAATATTAAATCAAATGCGTGACCAGTCCCGACCTCAGCTTGGGCTCGAACCGTAAGCCTTTTCCTTTATCCTCGCTGTGCTGGCCAATCCTCCAAAGGAAAAGGTTCACCCATCCAAAAGAAAAATCGGATTGGCCTGCTCGCTCGGACTATGTTACCGGCACGCTCATATGAGGTGTACCAGCAATCCCGAACGCAGCTTCGGCTCGAACCATGTTGATTTCGGAGGCATTACATTGCCGGAGTCCGCAACTGCGAACAGCTGGTCCAGTGTTACCGGGAACAGGGAAAACGCAACCTGATATTTTCCGGAGTTGACAAGCTTTTCCAGCTCTGCTGCGCCCCGAATGCCGCCCACGAATTTTATTCTGTTATTGGTGCGAGGGTCGTCAATGCCCAGTATCGGGCTGAGCAAATTATCCTGAAGTATGCTGGCATCTATGCTCTTGACAGGGTCGTTCTCCGGATAGGATTTGGGTTCCAGATCATACCACATGCCCTCAAGGTACATTGAGAAATGATGCACTGCCTGGGGATGGGGCTTGCCGTGCGGTTTCACGACGAAGTTGTCCCCTACCAGCTGGAGAAATTCCTCCTTTCGCAACCTGTTCAGGTCCATTACTACCCGATTATAGGCCATTATCTTCATGTGGCTCTTTGGGAATATTACGGCAAGGAAGAAATTGTATTCTTCGGTTCCGTCATGCGCAGGATTGTGGTCCCGGCGCTGCCTGGCAACTATCGTGCCCGCGGCAGAGCGGTGATGCCCGTCCGCGACATAGAGATTTGGAACTGATTGGAATATTTTTTCAATCTTCCGGGCATGGTCCTCGCCCACGAGCCAGAGCGTATGGCGGACATCATCTTTGGACACGAAATCATATTCTGGCGAAGAAGTGCACACTTCAGCCTGGATGCAGTTTATCTCGTTCACGTCTGGATAAGTTAGGAACACTGGGCCCACCTGGGCGTTCAGGGCCATGATGTGGTTCACTCGGTCGTTCTCCTTTTCCGGACGCGTGAATTCATGCTTCTTGATCAAGCCGGCTTCGTAATCATCCGCCGAAACCGTCGCAACAAGGCCGACCTGAGAATGATGGTCCATTACCTGGCGATAAAAGTAGAATGAGGGGCATTTGTCCTGCTTCATTATTCCAAAGGAAATGAAGCGTTTCAGGTTCTCCGCTCCTTTGGCATAAACAATATTGTCATAAACGTCCACAGACTCGGGGAGGTCAATCTCAGGCTTGTTCACGTGCAAAAAACTGTTCGGATTACCAACCGCCATTTCCCTGGCCTCGTTGGAATTGAGCACGTCATAGGGCGGCGCCGCGACCTTCTCTGCTAGTTCTTTGGTGGGCCTCAGGCCCTGAAACGGTCTTACAATAACCAAGAAATCACCCTACTGTTTCAGTTTTTCCATGACTGCTTCGGCCACCATTACGCCGGCCCGGTTCTGGCCTTCATCCGTTTGAGCGCCGATATGGGGTGTGCAAATCAGATTGGGCAGTTCCAGAAGCTTGTTGCTTGCTGGCGGTTCCACTTCGAACACATCCAGTGCGGCCATCTTGACCTTGCCGGATTTCATGGCCTCGTAAAGGGCATTCTCGTCAATTGTGCCGCCCCTGGCTACGTTCAGAATTACCACGCCGGTTTTCATGCTTTCGAACTGTTTTGTGGAAATCATGTGCTTGGTTTCCGGTGTCAATGGCAAGTGTAATGTGATGAAATCGCTTCTCGAGACCAGGTCGTCGATGCTCACGTTCTCGTACTTGTCAGATTGAACATATGGGTCATAAGCCAGAACCTTCATTCCGAATGCGACCGCACGCTCAGCCACTGCCTGGCCGATGCGGCCGATGCCGGCAATGCCGATTGTCTTGCCATAGACCTCTTTTCCTTTCAGAGCCTTCTTCTCCCATTTTCCGGCCTTGGTGGTATTGGTGCCGGCGACTATGTCACGATAGGAAGCCAGTATGAAGGTGAAAGTGAGTTCCGCAACCGAAATCGTGGTCGCGGTCGGGGTGTTGACCACTATGATGCCTTTGGACTTGGCATACTCCACGTCCACATTATCCAGGCCTATGCCGGCCCGGCCGATTACCTTCAGGTTTGGTGCGGCGTCGATGAGCGCTTTCGTCGCCTTGGTAGCACTGCGGATCACCAGCGCGTCGCAGTCCTTGATCAACTCTGGAAGTTTGTCTTTGGACTCGTCCCAGGCCTTGAGGACGTCATGACCTGCATCTTCCATTAATTTCACGCCTTCGGGTGCCAGTTTGTCAGATACCATTATTTTCATTCACTCACCCCATATCTCGTCGATGTGCCATAGAAGGGATTTTATCTCGTCGGGAGTCCATTCGCCCATATGGCCGATTCTGAATGTTTTCTCTTTCAGGTCCCCGTAACCGTTCGCGATTTGATATCCCTTCTTTCCGAGCGCCTTGTTCAGCGCGCCAATGTCCTTGCCCAGTGTATTGGCAATTGTCGAAACTGTAACGGACTCATAACCTGGCTCGGGGAACATCTTCATGGTTTTACCGGCCCAGTTCCTTGTCAACTCCGCCATTGCGAGATGGCGGCCGTATCTAGCCTTGGATGTCTCCTTGAGCATACGATCCAGCTGATAATCCAGTGCATACATCAGGCTTATGTTCGGCGTGGTCGGGTTCTGCTGCTTTTTCTTGTAATAATCATGAATCGCCACCAGATCTGTGTAATACCCGCGACCGGGTACTGTCCTGGCACGCTCGATTGCTGCGTCAGAGTAGAATGCCATTGATAATCCAGGCGGAAGAGCAAAACATTTCTGGGTCGAGGTGAACATTACATCTGTGTTCAGTTTTTCCGGCACAAGGTAGTCTCCGCCCGCCGAAGAAACAGCATCCACAACGAACATTATGTCGGGATATTCCTTCTTGATGGCCTTGCCGATTTCTTCGATCGGATTTCGAACGCCAGTTGAGGTTTCATTGTGCACGATTGCGACAGTGTCATAATCTGCCTTGCCCAGTGCCTCAAGAACCATGTCTGGCTTTATGGCCATTCCCGATTCGACCTTTAACTGGTCAGCGTCCTTGCCCGAATCCCGTATGGTCTGGTACATTCTGTCGGAGAAAGCGCCGCATACACCGGCAAGTGCTCTGGATTTGACGATGTTCCGGGCAGTGATGTCCATCCAGATTGTTCCGGATGCTGTTAGAACGGTTCGGTTTTGCTGGGTTTCAAAATACTTTCCCAGCTTGTCAATGATGCCAGTATAAAGCGCAGTATAATCCGCGCTCCTGTGGCCTATAAGCCACTTGGTCTGCTGTTGCAGAATTTCAATCGGAGATTCAGTCGGCCCAGGTATCAGCAATCTTTTGTGAGACATAGAATTACCTCGATTGGTATTTGGAAGAGCGATATTAAGGTTTTGTGTGCTGCTGCTCCAGCATACGAGTGCATTATGAAAAAACCGCTAACTGCACGCCCACCAATCCCGGACCCCACACTCGCCCAAAGGGCGAAGTAGTTAAAATTCCGGAAACTCGCCGGTCTTGTGTCGCCTGGCCAGTTCCACATAGGTTCTGGCATTCTTGAGAGCGTACTCTTCCAGGGTCTTGTCTTCACGCACTACCTTGCCGGGAACTCCGACCACCAAGCTATGATGGGGTATGATCGCCCCCTCCTTCACCACCGCGCCAGCTGCAATTATGGCTCCGCGGCCTATAACGGAACGGTTCATGACAACGGCATTCATGCCCACAATGACATTGTCCTCGATTGTGGCGCCATGCACCACGCAGCCATGTCCCAGGGAGACGTTCCTCCCGATTGTGGTAGGGGTGTCGGTGGTCACGTGAATCACGCAGCAATCCTGGACGTTCGAACCGCAGGCTATACTGATGCTGGCCTCGTCCCCCCGGATAACGGCATTGGGCCAAATACCGCAGTCCTCGGCAACCTCGACATCCCCGACTATAACGGCGGTCTTGTGAACAAAACATGATTCATGCACTTTCGGCTTCATAGGGGGGACATTAACACATAATAGATTAAAACATTGTTAATTACCAAAATCGCAAAGCCAGAGAAAAGTATTTAATAATGTTCAAACCTATTCAGGTCCGATGAAGACTTACCTAACTGTCATGTTCAGTACCGAGGGAAATCCGCCATCCGAGGTAGTGGACAGATTGCAGATGATTGGCTTCAAACCCTGTACTGGCAACTATGATTTCGTCTATGAGTGGGACAAAAATGCCTCAGTTGAGGACTCAATCTATTTTGCTGATAAAGTTCATGAGGTTTTAAAGAAGATGGGCGTGCTTTTCAGGTTGGAAACGGACGAAGCAATCGCGCCAGACCTAGAAGACATTTAACTGCCCAGAAAGTATTTTACTCAGAATGTGATGTTTGAACGCATGAGAGACCTCCATGAATTTCTCGAAGAGGACATTGGTTGTGGTGACATCACCAGTGAGGCACTTGTTCCTGACGTAATCGTCCGAGCGGAAATAATTGCCAAGCAGGATTGCGTTGTCGCCGGCATGGAAGTGGCCAGGGAAATTTTCAAACATCAGGGCCTGGATGTGAAAATTCTGGTTGAAGATGGTCAGACGGCCAGCAAAGGAACCAGGGTGATGGAAATAAAAGGCCAGGCAAAGGCGCTTCTTCGCTCGGAAAGACTGGCACTCAATTTTATTATGCGACTCAGTGGCATTGCCACGATTACGAGAGAACTGGTTGACAATTGTCGCAAAATTAATCCGAAGATACGCATCGCCGCGACCAGGAAAACAACCCCTGGCCTGAGAAAACTGGAGAAAGATGCTGTCGAGCTGGGCGGCGGAATTCGTCATCGCGAAGGGCTGTATGACCAGTACCTGATAAAGGACAATCATCTCAGAATGGTCTGTTCCATAACCGAGGCAGTGGGAAAGGCCAGAGCGCATGCAAAATCTGACATTGTGGAAATTGAGGTTGTGGACATTGCAGGAGCGGAAGAGGCCGCCAATGCCAGTGCAAACATAATCATGCTGGACAATATGCAGCCAGCAATGGCCAGAGAAGCAGCTGGCAAAATCAGAAAAATAAATCCCAAGATCATTATCGAAATATCTGGCGGCATCACCCCGGACAACATCCGGGAATATGCAGAATTTGCAGAGGTGATTTCCCTGGGATGGCTCACGCACTCTGTCAGGGCGATGGATTATTCGCTGGAGATATACGAAGTCAATTCAGTTCAGAAATGACAGCAAAGTAAATAAACCAGGTTTCATGTCGGGTTTCTACTAAAGCCTCAAAAATGTTCGGATGGACCCCATGGGTCTGGCCTCAACTTAACGAAGCTAAAAAAACAATATCATGCGCCCCGGTAGTGTAACAATCTCGCCTTCGAGCCATAACCGGCTCTCTGGACGAGCTTCGCTACACTCCCGTGGTTAAGCTAAATAATCAATACCATACGCCCCGGTAGTGTAGCGGCCTATCATGAAGCCCTGTCGAGGCTTCGACTCGGATTCAAATTCCGACCGGGGCGCTTTTATTCTACTTCCAAAGTCTGAGGACATTTTTATCGGTATCCAAAGTCTACGGACATTTGGAACGACAGGTGTTTTGAAGAAATAGACATACCTTATCTGGAGCTGGGTGAAAAAGTGGGCCCGCCTGAATTCCAGGCATGAGCTTGGGGCAATATTTAAGTACTCAAATTTCAAGATTTAGTCCGGCTCATTTCTAACTCTTACTTTTTGCCAATAGATTCTCTTTGTACTCCAATACAATATGGATTGAATTTTTAACGTCGTTGGCTTGGATTACCACAAGGTCGCCATCCTTGGCCAATTTCAGAGCGGTCCTTATGGCTACACTCTCATCTAGCACCATCTGGAGATTCTTTTCAGGGAAACCCGTTGAAAGCACGCCCTTGCGCACCAATTTGGCTGTTTCACCTTTCTTTCGCTGTCTGGGGTCTGAATCACATATGATTATTTGATCATACATTTTTCCCATGTTCTTGCCAAAATCCAGTATGCACTCATCCATTCGATTCCCTGTACCGCTTCCGACATTGATCTTTCTTCCATTGGTAAGATGGGGTATCAGACCTGCAAGCGATTCTATGGCAGAGGGATTGTGACCGTAATCTATCAATACCTTGAATGAGCCAACATCTATTAGATTCGCCCTGCCAGGTAATTGTCCTGTGGACGAGTTGAAGGTAACCAGACTGGTCTGTATGGTCTTAATGTCTATGCCGATCGCATATGTCGCTCCAACAGCTGCTAGGGTATTGGCTATATTGAACGACGCTTTTCCGCCAAAGGTGATCGGGACATTGGTGATCCTTGCTATATCCATATCAATGGCGCCCTTTCTTAAAATGATATTCCCGCCTTTAACTGTAACAACAACTCCATCATTTGAGACATGGGCCAGAAGTGCAGGATTGGTATCATCGAGAGAGAACAAGATGATTTTCGCTTTGACCTTATCCATGTATTTCATGACCAATTCGTCGTCCGCGTTGAGGACCGCGAATCCACCTGGCTTAACAGTTTCCACGACTATGCTCTTCAGCTCAGCCAGCTCCTCCAGGGTGTTCAGTCCACCCAGGCCAAGATGATCGGCTGAGATATTTAGAAATACACCGATATCGCTTTCGTCATAACCAAGCCCTCTCCTCAGAATGCTTCCTCTGGCCACTTCCATGACCGCATGGTCGACAATTGGTTCTGTCAAAATATGCCTGGCTCCGGAAGGTCCACTGTAGTCTCCCTCTAGGACCATCTGGTTTCCGATCTCGATACCATCAGTGCAGCACATTCCCACGCTTTTTCCGGAATATTTTAAAATATGGGCTATCAGACGGACCGTGGTTGTTTTCCCATTGGTGCCTGTTACAGCGATCAAAGGTATTGTGCTTTTCGTTCCAGATGGAAACAGCATATCGACCAGTGGTTTGGCCACGTTCCTTTTCTTACCGAAATACGGCTCCAAATGCATCCTGAATCCCGGGGCCGCGTTCACCTCAATTACCCCGCCGTTGGTTTCCTTTAAAGGTCTCTTGAGATGCGGTGCCACCACATCTATTCCCATCACATTGATGTTGATTATCTTCGATATTCGCTCTGCCATCCTTTTGATCTGGGGATGAACTTCATCGGTTACGTCGATCGAGCAGCCGCCGGTGCTCAAATTGGCAGTGGATTTGAGGTGGAGCAACCTTCCTTCAGACAGTATATCTGTAAGTTTCAAGTTCTGTTGTTTGAGCAGTCTCTTTGTCATAGAATCTATTTTTATCTTCGTGAGAACCTTCTCGTGCCCAATGCCCCGTCTTGGATCTTTGTTGATCATATCGATAAGTTCACGTATCGTTGATTTTCCGTTGCCCATCACGCTGGCGGTCTCTCTTCTCGCTGCTGCAACAAGCTCTCCGTTGATAACCAACAATCTGTGATCGTAACCTTCCAAATGCTTTTCCACAACGACAAGTTCATGGAATTTTCTCGCGCTATTATAAGCAGTCTTGAGTTCCCCATCAGTTTTCACATTGGCCGTGATACCCTTCCCATGATGCTCCACCAAAGGTTTAACAGTGACTGGATAATTTATATCATTTGCGACCAGGAGAGCACTTTCCAAAGTATCTACCGATTCCCCCCTGGGAACTGGAACTCCTGCCTCATCCAGAATCTCCTTGGTTTGTTCTTTATCATCTGCTATCTCCACGCCAATGGCCGAGGTATTGTCCACCATGGTGGCCTGTATCCTCCGCTGGTTTATCCCATGTCCTAACTGAACATAACTATGTTTGTTGAGACGGATATAAGGAATCCCACGGCTCTGTGCTTCTTTGATTATTGAATAAGTTGAGGGACCGAACATATTTTCTTCTCGGATTTCCTTCAACCGGGTGATGATTGGTTCGAACTTGATAGGCCTGTTATTGAACAATGCATCCACAATCTTTACTGCAGCTTTTCCGGCTTCGATGCCGACCTCCGGATCCCTGTATCTGAATACAACCTTGTAAACTCCCTTGGTATCGGTTCCTAGTGTCTTGCCGAATCCAACATCCATGTTTGCAAGGCATTGAAGCTCTATTGCCACATGCTCCACGATGTGGCCAGCCCAGGTCCCCTCTACAACCCTTTCTATAAAACCGCCAATACAGCCAGGGGAGCATCGATGTTCTATCATAGTTGGTATCAATTTGAGCAATCGGCCTTTCAGATCTGGGATCATATCGGATGGTCTTTCCTCTAATTTCCCAATATCCAAGAGCATGTAGATAGCCGGATAACGACTGTAGTAGTTCGGCCCCCAAAGCGCTCTTATTTCCTCAATATTCATGTATTTAGCCTCAGGGACTTTTTAAGGTCCGGTGGTTTCAGATATTCTCTCGTCAAAGTATCGAATCCATGTCCCTTTACGAGCGTGTGGACAAGGACAGCCTCGACAGCTATCGCTTCCCCATCTTTTAAAGAAGAGATGTTGGTATATTTTATTCCATGTCCATCAAATATTACAACTAAACCATTGCCTATCGCTTCTAATATGTGTCCATTTCGGATTATAACTCCTGTGTCTTCCCCCAGGCCCAGGCCGATATACCCTGGATTTGAAGAGACTATCTCCATCAACCTGCTGAACCTACCTCTCTTTATGAAATGACTATCAATGATCATGCGGCTTACCAGGCCCACGCCACCAGTCATCTGGACCGTACCCTTGCATAGGGCTTCATGGCTCTCACCGCCATATATCATCGTATCCGGCATGGCAGATGCCCCTGCGCTTGTTCCGGCAATCACACATTTTTCATTGAAGTATTTTCTCCTAATCTCTTCAATAATAGGGGAGCCTCCAAGAATGCTGGTGATCTTAAGCTGGTCACCCCCCGTAAAAAATATAATATCTGCTTTCCGGAGCCTATCTGTATATTCACTCTTATTTGCATCGTCTCTCGTCTTGATGTGAAGGCACTGGGCTTTGGTCACACCGATTTTGTTAAAAGCATTTAGATACGCCTCACCGGTTTTATTCGGTCTACCACTGGCCGTGGTGATTATCTCAATGATTGGGTCAGTGATACTTGCCAGTTCGATAATTTTTCTGAGAATATCAAGGTCGTTCTCCTTGTCCTCATTTCCGCCTACAGCGACCAAAATACCAACGGGAGAAGGCATATTATTGGCATGTTTCGACGTGTTGGACAATTCGATTTCCATCAGGGTTCAGTAACATATTTCTGTATATAAGTATAATTATTGCAGAAAAATAATTTCAAGAATCCCGTACAAAAACATTATCAATATCAAAGCTATAGGCACTTACATGTGTCGTCTTTTCGGTTCGTTCTCAGTAAAATCTTTTAACCCTAGTCAGTACCTTTTCCAAGATAAGTGCTCCCTTCTTAATCAATCCAATGCAAATCCTTCTGAGAAGCAAGCACATGGATGGGGCCTCGCATACCTGGAAGAAGGGATGAAGGTTGTCAAGAGTCCAGGAGCGATATTCGATGAAGTATCACAATTCAAGGACCTGGCTGGCAAGATTAATTCACCAATTGTCTTGGCACACATCAGACGGATGAGCAATCCTCGCAGGCTCCCAAGGAAGAGATTGATATCCATGGAGAGCACACAGCCGTTCTCTGTACCGGATTTAATGTTTGTTCATAATGGTGCGGTCAACAAGCCAAATGATGTGGACCTTGGAAAGTATAGAGCATCGGTAAAGGGAGATAATGATTCTGAGGTACTTTTCTGGCTTCTTGTTAAAAAGCTTGAGGAAGAGAAACACTTAGAAAAGGCACTTATCTCCCTAGAAAGAACAATCAATGCAACCGTAGAAAAAGGAAAAAGACCTTTCACTGCCCTCAACATGATATTATCAGATGGCAAGGTGTTTCACGCCTACAACAGTTATACCTATCAACCGATGAACTCTTTATGTTCCTCCAATCAGGGATATTATTCTATGAGCTATCTTACAGAAAAAGACAGAATCATAGTGATGTCAGAACCATCCAATCAGGATGATGATTGGCACATTCTCAATAATCATGAGTTATTAAGCGCCAGGATCGAGGATGGAAAATTATCCCACTCGATAGTAAAAATTAAAATTTGATATTGGGCTTGTGCCTGGTGAAGTCTGTGGATGTCACTCATAGTCCAAATGTCCTCTGA
>JAUSPR010000037.1 GCA_030655715.1 Thermoplasmata archaeon | reverse complement strand
TAGGGGCTGGTAGTTTACATAATCTGGATGAAATCGTATCCCACTTTCAATATCGCGATGATTAGAACCAGGATGAACAGCAATTGGACTTCCCTGCATTTCAGCTTTTTTATCCCCCATCTGGAACCGATGAAGGAACCGAGGAAAACAACCGGTGCCAGTGCTACAACATAAATCCACTCGATTGATGTACCGCCGACCGTGAACACACTAAGGCTCACAAGAGATGCGATAATCATGATAATGAAGCTGGTACCGGCTGCCTTTTTCGTGCTCCGGCCCAGTACATACATGAGAATAGGCACATTGATGACCCCGCCTCCAAGGCCGAGACAGCCCGCCATGAATCCTGCCCCGATGGTTCCGAAAGAAGCAAGAATGAGCCTCTTTTTTGTGAGCTTCCTGTCATCATCAATCTCGCAAATGTCCTTCTGCTTTTTCCAGTCAAGCAGCATCTTGATAATGACTATGATAACCACAGCAAGGAAAATCACCAGGAAAATTTCCTTGCCGGTTGCCAGATTGAACTCGGTTCCAATGATGGCACCCACGATAGCGCCAGTGGCCAGAATGGCTCCGAGCTTCCAATCAACAAGTTTCTCGCGTTGATGGTTCATGAGCGCCGTGAGACTGTTCGCTACAACAAGGCAAAGCGAGATGACAACCACCTGGTCCTCCCCGTATAAGGTGAGCCAGAACAGCAATGGCACGAATAGAATGCCGCCGCCCATGCCCAGGTTAGAATAGATGAATGCTATGCCGAACACGGCCAGTATTCCGATGACCAGTAACCACATTAATTCGGGAATGCGGCATTCAGATATAAAACTGGTGAGACAAAATCAAACATGATAATTGAAAAGGTGCATTTTTAAAGACTGATATAACTCGTCCATCGATAATATGAGCGACTTAAAGCGACTCTCCGAGCAGCTTTCTTCCTTCGCCGGGAAAATGAGCCCATATATAGTTCGAAAGGCATTTTCAGACATGGCCATTGAGGGTGAGGACATACCTCCAACAATGAAGCTGGATGTTATTGACATCATTCTGAAGAGAATTGTCCTGGACAGACAGCTTCATTATAAAATGAGGATTGAACTTCTCAGGTCCCTGGATACCTAGGCTCAATCGAATATCCTGTCAATCATCCACTTCGCATCGAAAACCGCGAACTGGTCATATTCCTGGCCAGTGGAAACGAATATAATCGGTTTTTTAACCGCATGGGTGATTGAAAGCGCGGCCCCGCCCTTGGCGTCCGCATCTATCTTGGTAAGAATTACCGCGTCTATTCCGATGGCCTCGTTGAACTTCCTGGCCTGCTCGACCGCATCATTTCCGGCAAGTGAATCGCCAACGAAAATCACCAGGTTGGGCGCTGCAATGCGTTTGATCTTCTTCATCTCGTCCATCAGGTTGGCATTGGTCTGCATCCTGCCTGCCGTGTCCACAAGAACAACGTCCTTGAACCTGGCCTTGGCATGTTCAACTGCGTCGTACGCCACTGCCGCTGAATCCGCGCCTGCTTGATGTTTGATAATCTTAACGCCGAGCTTCTCGGAATGAAGTGTTAACTGTTCTATCGCGCCTGCTCTGAAAGTATCTCCAGCGGCCAGAACGACGCTTTTCTTCCTGGCAAGTAATCTATGCGTTATCTTGGCGATTGCCGTGGTCTTGCCAGTGCCGTTCACGCCAACGAACATTATTACAATCGGTTTTGGCTGTTTATCTATATAATCGTCAAAATCAAGTGTCGAGGTTGTCAGAACTTTCTGAAGTGAGGTTTTAATTGCCTGGTTCACTGCTATCTGGAAATCCGCGCTGCGCTTTACTTTCTTGCCTACAAGTTCCCTCTTCAGGTCGGTCTTGAGTTCCTCGATGACTTCCACGGCCACATCGGATTCCATGAGTCCGACTTCCAGGTTCCAGAGAAGTTCGTTCAGTTTCGATTCTTTAATTTCCTTGCCGTGTTCGTCTGAAATCGCGTCTCCGGACAAAGCCTCAGCTTCTTTATCCAGCTTGGAAAACATGCCCTTTAAAAATTTAAACATCTTGAACCACCTATTGTGGACCTGGCTCCATGTTGCCGTACACTTCTTGGAGTATTATGCTCAGGTCCCTGGCCCTTGCCTCGACCTTGGTCATCTTGCCTGAAAGTTCCGTGCTGGCCTTCCGGATCTCTTCCAGATGTCTGTCCAGCCTTTCACAGATATCATCAAGTTTCTGCCCGACAGCAACATTGGAACCGATGCTGGCTATTGCCTTGCTAGGGTCTCCCAGTTGAGCGTGCACCCAGCAATTAGCACCTATGGGTACGAGAATTTCATCGCCTTTTTTCTTGTCCTTGAGGTCATCGAGGGCCTGTCTAGCCCTGGAGTATTCTTCAAGGGTAACGCTGATAAGTTCATCCTGTTTGTTCAGGTTCTCGAGTTGTCCTTGCAATATCTCTAGTTCCTGACCAGCTGCCCTTATCTCCTGCTCGTTCATTCTAATTTCCACCCAGTTTGTGGAGCACGATGCTGTCCTGAACTTCATCAGGCTTCAGTTCTGTTACATCGGCTATCTTTATCTGGTATCGCTTGACCTTGTGTTTGCTACCCAGGTCTGATAGAATGAACTCGGTTGCTTCTTTCTTGTCCTTTGATATAATCTCCTTGGAGAAGTTCTGTCTGTTTCTTCCCATTTGGAAATTGCCAGTTACTCTGAAAGCTTTCATTTAATACACCTGAGGGTGGGAAAAGGTGGTTGGTATTAAAGATTGTTGTATGAAACAGGCCGAAAAGAATTTAATACCTGCCATGCTTCTGCATTGAAAAGAAGCGAGTGTGATGTAGCCTGGTATCATTCTAGCTTGCCAAGCTAGTTACTCGGGTTCAAATCCCGGCACTCGCACTTTTTTCGTTTTTTCTTCCGAGCCTTCATCGAGGCCAGTAATATTCCCGCCAGTACAATAGGCCCGCCAATCAGCACATACCCCGAGGGTATCTCATTGAGCAGCAATACGGCAAGAATCGAGGAACCGATAGGCTCGCCCAGAAGGCTGACTGAAACCACTGTCGCAGTAACATGTTTCAATGACCAGTTGTAAAGGGTGTGACCCAGAATTCCGGGTACTAAGGCCATGAGCAGAAACAGATAATACTCATTCGCGGGAAGCGGAAAAATCTTCGTCGAAGTAATCATGCACTGGATAAACAGGAATATCGTGCAGAATAGGTAAACCAGAAAAGCATACGTTACAACCGATATCGACCTGCGCATCTTTCTGCCGCCGAGAATGTAGATGCCCGCGCAAATTCCAGCCAGGAAGGCCAGGATGTTCCCCAGAGTCTTGCTGCCCGTAAGTGGGCCGCCGGAAAAATCCCCCATTGTCAGAAGGATGATTCCGGCAATAGCCACGAAGATTCCGATGAAGTTCAGCCTGGAAAGTTTGTCTTTCATAACGAAATGAGATACTGAACCGACCAGTATCGGATGGGCTGTTACCAGGATAACCGAACTTGCCACCGTTGTCAACCCCAGAGAGGTAATCCACATCGAGAAATGGAAGCTCAGAATAAGGCCGATACCAAGCATCAGGAGAATATTTTTCTTCTCCAGGTTTTTGAATTCCTCGCGCTGCCTGGTCAGGACAAATGGCAATAAAAGTAGCGTTGTGAACAAAAGTCGGTAAAACGCGATGGCCAGAGGCTCTGCATCGCTCCATCTTATGAATATCGAGGAAAAGGATACGGCTATGACCGCGATAATAATCGCCAAGTTGGACTTGCGCATGGGTGGGGATTGTGATGCGGGATAATTAGATATCTCCATTAGGTTATTGGCAATAATAGTTATCCGCTTCACCAATTAATTTATATGTGGTTGTGTTTTGGCAGGAATGCACAATGGCCCGGGTAGTGTAGCCTGGTAACATATGGGACTGTGGATCCTCTGTGCCGGGTTCAAATCCCGGTCCGGGCCCTTTTTTTTCGGTTTCCAAAGTCCTGAGGGACATTTGGACGTGCTTTGGAACAGGCTGGCCGGTGCCCGTGAAGAGTTGCATATACAATGCAACGCGAAGGATGAAAGAATCGTCTCCTTGCAAGAGAATTATTTATTTCACCTGGCATGTAATGGCCAGGCGAGTACCCGACCTCCCCGAGTATTTTTCTTTATGATTTTCTGCGCTGGCTCGGGCTGTAAAGAAAAATATTCAACAAAGAAGAAACACGCCCTCACCTGCTCGAAAATCAGATTGGC
>JAUSPR010000036.1 GCA_030655715.1 Thermoplasmata archaeon | reverse complement strand
AAATCAGGATACCAGTCTCAGGAGGCGGGTACAAGGTGGTCAAGGAGTTCGAGGTCAAGGTGAGGTAGTCGGGCGCCACCATTGTTAATATGGAATACCGATGAAATCGCCCATCATCTTGGACGAGATGAGAACTATTGGAAAACAATCCAGTTCGGCGGGGGTGCAAGCCTATTTCCTCTTTCCCAGCCGCTTGACCTTCTCCGGGACATCGAGGAAATTCTCGCCGGTTACGACCGGTTTTCCTGTTTTTGTTTCCAGATCCCGCCTTGCGTCGCCAGATACGGCTCCACCATTCTTGGCCGCATTCTTGTTCTCAACAAATCCCCGGGCGTCCTTTGCCCTGGCAATCTCTGTGGTGGCGGCCTCCCCCAGCATTGTGAAAATCAGTTCCAGATCATCCATGTGGTCCCTGAGATTCTGCCTTTTCAGGCCCTTGTGGGCCAGATACTCGGTTGGCGTGAGTCCGAATGCTGCTTTCGATATCTCGGCTGTCAGAATGGAAAATTCTCTGTCGGTTTCGATGCCGCGCTTGTCCCATTCATCAGTTAATTCATCTCTGACAGCTATTCCCCTGGCACGTTTCTCAATCCATTCCTCGGAATAGCCCTTAGAGGCATAGAACTCCTTCATACGTCTCATTGCCAGTTCGGGATTTTCGATTTCCTGGACGCGCTCGTACCCGACCTTTGCGAGCCAGCGTTTGAACGGTTCTGCTTTCTTCGAGGGGGTGGATTGGATGAGGCGGAAGGCGTTTTCAGTGTTCATGCAATTAATTTGTTGGATACCGCCAGATGTCTGAATATCAAGGGGGGTGACAAATTGTCCCCACCCTTCGTTCAGCGAGTTGTCTCTCTTACGCAATTTCTTCAGATAATCCGTGGGATTGATGGAATCTGTGAGCGCTCCCACTATATCCACCACCACAAAGTACCATTGGCCGTCATGCCATGCTCTCCGAATCTCCTTGCCCCGAAACACCACCAGGGCGCTATCCGCATCGTTCATTGATTAGGTAATGTCTAAAATGGTATATAAACAGGGGGAGGGGGTGGGCGAAACTGTCGGCTTAATCGGTATTCAAAACCTCCTGGACGACCCGGAGAGGGATCTGATAGACTTCGCCCTGGGGTGGGGTTCTGGTGCCCGGAGTGCGGGGAGGGAGAGATGAGGTTCGAGGATGTGGAAAAGGGGATTGTACCATACACGAGTGTACAGAAAGTAATATATGTAAGGAAATCCATACTTATATTGAGATGATAAAATGACATTTGGAACCTCAAAAGTAACTTCGAAAGGACAGGTGACGATACCTGCGGACATCAGGAAAAACCTGGGTCTGGAGGACGGCACTAATGTGGTCTTTCTGGAACTTGAAGACGGTGTATTAATAAAATCGGAAAAGAACATACGCGAAGCGCTGGAACCATTCGATAAGCGCAGGAAGGCGTTGAAACTGACGAAAAAGGATCTGGAAAGGGAAGTTCGGGAAGAACGAAAGAAGCGCTAGGCCTAACATTCCATCAGCATGCCCCGCCTGTTTTTATCGGTATCCAAAGTCTGAGGACATTTGGAGAGGAGGGTGCCAAGGTGATGGGCGGGGTAGCAACGGCACCCGGCCAACCAGACATTCTCGCATTGCCAGGACCGAGTTCCAGCCTACTCGACACCATCGCATTCCGGAGCCCCGGAGCCTGGCGTCGAAGCCGTACATCTCTTCGAGGGTGAAGGTGGGTTTGTCCAGGGCGCGGACGCAGGATAAAACATCGTTGAGCCAGCCTTTTGCGTCCAGCTGCAGCCATCTGACAAATGTATTGAAAACTATTGCCAGCTCATTTCATTTTCAGCCACTGCAATTGTGGATGTTCTTGTATTCGGAGATTGAATAAATCCGGATTGTTAAGCATGCCCAACTTAATTTTACCGGTGCGTTTAAAAAAATCCTGAAATTCGGCAATTCCCTGGGAAATCAGCTCTTCCAGAATGGTGTGTGAGAAATCCTCCGCAACGGCCGTCAATGTTTCGACCCGAAGACCATGACCAGCCAGATTTGCCAGTTCTCGTTCCGATTCCTTCCCCAGCCCAACAAATCGCATCTCTTCGTATTTCATGTCCATGAGAACGGTCTCCACCATGGCCAGGTCCGTGAACAGTTCATGTCTGAACCTGCGCGTACTCATTGTGGCCACATCGAAAACATCCCTGGCATTGGGCCGTTTCCGCATCCTGGAAAACATGGTGCAGAATTTATTGGCATACAGTTCCTCGATAACTGGGGTTTTGATAGACGTGTTCCTGTGGTCAGGAATGCGCACGAGAGAATCGCGCCGCAGGTCTGGAATCCGCCTCATGTATCCTATCTCTATCTTTATCAGGTCGTTCCTGCCGACCCTGTTACGGTAACGAACATAGAAACGGCCCTGATTGTACAGCGGCTGAATCTTGAGCATTTTCATGTCATAGCCCAGGCGTTGCAGGACAGACTTGAGTGCGGTTTCAGTTTCCTGACGGGCCGAACCCCAATCATCCCGACCGCTGTGCCGGAAGTTGAAATCCAGATCTTCTGATAACCTGGGGGGCGTTTTGGAACGCAGCAGGTTGAGTGCGGTTCCCCCACAGAGGCTCAGACGTTTCGCGGTGGCGGGCACCTGACCGATGCCGGTTAGTATATCTAGCAACCGTTCTGTTTTTTCAATCAGATCCTCGGAATATTTCATGTCACACACCCCTCATCATGCCTTCGATATTCTGCGGAACATAGAGATTCCAGCGTTCCGACCGGACCGACTTAGCACCCGGCTCCATGTATAGTGGATTTTTCCCGATTTTCGAAGCTACCCTATCGAGTTCCGAGTCCTTCAATCCCCCGTAATAAGGCGAATTGTTCCGCATGAGCTCCAGAACATAGCCTGTCTTGCGGCGGAGAATGTCCTCCCCATAAACGTCCAGGGCGGCTTCCACGCCTCTGAACCTCACGCCCCTGAGCCCGTCCAGGCTTTTCAGGCATTCCTCCAGGCCCCCGGACAGGTCGATACGCCTGAGGCAATCGACGAGGGTTCTGGACGGATTGGACACCCACAGCCTGTGTCCGGAACGCTCGACCTGAACTGCGCCGGTCTTCAGGTCTTTATGGACCACGGGAACATACCTCACACCGCCGAATCCGAATGGCCTGAAATACGCATCCCTACGAACAGCCACCTGGCAGCTTCCGAAGGCAGAGTACGCGCATCCGTGCAGTTCCAGGGCGGTGTGGTACCCCAGGTAATATTCCGGCCTGAGCTTTCCCGCGATTAGGTATCGGTCCGGCTCCGGACCTCCGAAGACATTCACGGCAACGTAGAGACCGCGTTTCACCCGTAAGAGCTTTCCAGCCTTCAGGAAAGGCTGAACGTACTGCTTGTGAAAATACCCGTATCCGGTGCCGAACCTTTTTCTGGAGTATTGACCCATCTCCTCCGAGTTGACGACCCGCTTCTCCAGCAGGCTGGCATAGACCTCGTCCGCAATCCTCATGAGTCGCACCTTTGAATCATTTCAGTCACAGTAACCGCATAATGCGGATATAATGATTGTAATTAATAAAAGTTGCGGTGCGGTTTTTCCGGTATCCGAATTTATCTGGCACCCAAATTTATTCGGTATCCAAAGTCCTTTTATCGGTATCCAAAGTCCTGATGGACGTTATCGGCATCCGAACCCTGAGGGGATTCGGAGACGAGGCACGTGTGGGCTTAATCGGCATCCAAAGCCTCTGGGCATTTGGAGCGAGGCTATTTGAGGAAAACGCAGACCATCCTTGTCTGGTCGCCCCAACCGAGGTATTTCAAGAACCTCTTATGGGAATATGACTCGGAACGTCCAGTTTCGGGATTGTTGATTGTCACATTTCCGTCATCAACACCGGTCACGAGCACCCAGTGGGGGATGCCGATGAAATCGCCCATCATTTTGGAAGAAATAAGAACAATGGGAAAACACTCCAGCTCGGCCCGGATGTCATTTAATTCGGTTTTCCTGGCAACTTCCTCGACGCCCAGTTCTCGCGCGCGAACCTTCTGAAGCTCGAAATGCTGACGAATGTTATTGCCGTTGGCAGCGGGAAAATGTTCCAGAATGCTGCCAATGAAGCCGACGCCCTTTCCATTTGCATACACGCGGGCGCCGAAGCCCCGGCGGAGCGCGGCCAGTGCGAGGCCGTACGAACTGGTGGCACGTGATTCTCCGAGGTTGGAGTCGTTCCAGAGTGCGACCTCAAGTTCTTGGTTCAGGTCTAGATCCGGGCTGAGCGCGCCAAGGGCCATGATGAGGGAGGCCGGGCCGCAGGAGTAGGGGAAGGATTGGCGGTAGAGGGGGGTTGCGGGGTTCATTGAGAGTGAGATGGGGTGGGTGGATTAATTGTTATTGGGTTCGAGCGGTATCCGAGGTTTTGATTTGGAGCGGGAGGCGGGTGCGGGGGTTCCCGCCCCCAGGCCCCCGGGGCGGGGGGTTGGTGCTCAAAAGGGAAATTTGAGTGGGCCAGATAGTTCGCTGCGGGGGACGATTTTGGCAATTCCTTCCCCGCCAGTATTTCACGCTCAGGGAAAATAGAGTTCATCATGCCAGCCAGTAGCGCGAACACTGGGAAATGACCTATTGCATTAAAGAGTAATAGTTTATGATTGATTCTGCAAGGGTAAAGATTTTATAGGCAATCATCTATTGTAAGGGTGCATAGCGATGGGAAATGGTAGGGAACAATCTAAAAGATGGTAGCCATGCAAAGTGAAAGAACCAGAAACGGAGTAAATGTTGCAGAATGGGTATAAAGTGAATCTCATTCTATTTTATCTAAGGAGGTGAGTGTATGGGGGATATGCTGTCGTTTGCATCATACACAATTGTAAAAAAATTTGGAAATGGTGATGGTGAGGTTGATGGATTGTGGTTTAACAAGGTAATCAGCCTGTTAAACAAGGAACTTAAGGACGAGTATGGAAAGGACATGAAACTGCCCCATTATTGGTATTTTTGGGGAGACATGGTCTCAATTCGAGACATGCCAACCGACCTTCAATTATTGACTGATGAAGCGGATGGCATGAAAAGTAAGTTCAAATGGGTTTCAGGTAGACCAACAGGTGCCTCAGGCGACGACGAGAAGAAAATCAAATCCTTGGTTGACTCTATCTACAGCAGGTACCCTCAAACCAGAGAAGGAAAACAAACAATCCTTACTGATGTCTATGCCTATGCACCTTATGAATTTCAAAGACTTTATAAGGAGTTCAGAACAGATACTTTTGAGATTGTCGACCAACCGTTCCAGCCCCTAAAAAGACACTTCATCAAATCCGATTTTGCTAAAGCCATGAAGGAATTTCCATACGTTGACTTTCCAGACATGGCGGTTCCGGCAACAACTGTACGAATCTTAGGTGAGGCTCTAATGTCTGTGGATTCTGAGGGGTGCAGCCATGAAGCACAGACGTTAATGAAAGAGTTCTGGGAGGCACTTTGCAAGAGACTGCGAATCGCTGAGAATGGACACGAGAACATTTCTCCAATTATCTATGAAAAACTCCTCGAGGAATCTATATCGGAACTCAAGAAGTATGAGGGGAACCTCCAAAAGAAAACCATATCCATATTGGAAAAGTGTGACCTTCCAAATATCCGTGACGATCCTGCACTTTACTCATTTATTTCACCATCAGATTGGGGAGAGGGCACAGAGGACACCAGCGAGAGGATTGATGAGATTCTCTATTCCTGAGGTTTAACCATGGTTTTTCTTGATTCCGGTTTTTTTGTAGCCCACACAAACCAACGAGACCAATTTCACAAACATGCACATCACATTGCTGCAGCGATTTTCAATGGTCAAATAATAAGACCTTATACCTGTGATTATGTATTAGATGAGTCACGTAGTTCGAAGGAGAATCAACGAGAAAGAGAAAGATGCCTCCAAGGCCTTTAACTTGGCATGTTCTGTCGGTAAATTGATTAAGAATGATAAGTATTGGATCATGAGTGTCATCCGAAAGGAACATATAGATTCATGTCTGAGAATGTATTCCGAACATGAAGAAATCAACACTTCATTCACAGATTGGGTTGTTTGTCAAATGGCAAAAGACCTTGGCCAAAAGAAAGTTGTTACCGGCGACTATAAGCATTTTAAATTGATTCCCCCATTATTTAACCTGGATGACCCTATTTACTTAATGAATAATGAGGTTTTTGATGCTTTAAAAGAGAAGGTCATTCGGGGAAAAGCAAAACCGCATGAATTGATCTTTGGAGAAGGTACACCACCACCCGCGGCTACATAAATTCTCTATCTGCCTGGCCGTGTATCGAACCTAATCTCACAACCCTTCAAATAGTGTCGCATCCATTTATGTAAGGGTATTGTCGGGGGAGGAGTGTCGAGCATGGCGAAACACAGACTCACCGATGTCGAGATTTATCGCTTGTGGAACTTGCATAAATTGGGCGTTCCCAATAGCCGGACTTTGACATGAGCAAAGGGTTCTATTGTCCGGTGTGCGGGGAGGATGGGGTGAAGAGGATTAAATGCAAAACAATAACGAATTAACATGCCCCGTCTGGATTTATTCGGCATCCAAAGTCTGAGGACATTTGGAACGAAGCAGGTTATTGACGCTGAGCTGGAGGGCGGGGTTTTTGTATTATTTTATCATCAATTGACAGCATCCAACCAGCAAAAGAGCATTTTATCAGCCCTGTATTCGGAAGCCCCGGGTGTAAGCCCGGGGAGGTCAATGGCACCAGCCATCCAGACATTCTCGCATTGCCAGGACCGAATTCCAGTCTACCCGACACCATCGCATTCCGGAGCCTGGCGTCGAAGCCGTATATCTCCTCGAGGGTGAAGGTCTGTTTGTCGAGGGTGCGGACGCAGGTGAGGACGTCGTTGAGCCATCATAATAAAACTCCATTCCTTCATTTATTGATATTCAGTATCTCGTCAATCTTTTCAATGAACCTGGACGCCTTATCGTAGGAATCCTCAGCCTCGGATGGCGATTCGTCCACAATGTCCAGCCCGTAAACTACCAGCCCCTAAAGTGGCTGGCGTTTGTTGCCAGGGCTGGAAGTTTACCCAGGGGGCCATGCACCTAATTTATCAAAGCCATTTAGCTTTGATTTCATGCGCAATAGATTGGACGGCGCATGGCGACCTCCAACGTTTTTACTGTCGATGCCGATTCATCTCAGCCCGGAAGGACTGAGCGTTCTCGGCATTTGTACAGTAAAGCGATTCATGCCGAACCACCCGCAGAGTATCGAGCCAGTTGACGAAAGATATGTCCAGGATGTGTTTGTTCACAAAATATTCTTTGAGATACTCCACGACACATGCGTGGCTTCTCTCGAACACGCCGTCCCTGAAAAGCAGGGCTCTGGCCGCCTGGAACATCGCAGTGTAACTGAGCAATTGGGACCCCATATAGAATTCGCTTTTCAGAAGGTTCTGGGCACGTTCAAGGTCCTTGCGGGCCAGCTCCATCGCCCTCTGGCTTTTTTCCGGGTCCGGACGCCTTTTTCGCAGCAGCCCCTTGTCATAACAGTCCTTGATTCTCATTCCACCACCGGCCTTGTTCCATGCAATACTATCCCTTCTGTAATCACGTCAAGGTAAAAAGCCCTATTGTTTCTTGCGGTATCGTTCCACTTGGCACCGGTCATGTTTATAACATTCACGGGCACTCCGATCTTCTTGCTTATCCTATCTGCATCCACATTCTTCGCGGTGGATATTATCAGAATGTCAATGTCGCTGTGCTCGTCGTTCTCGCCCCTGGCGAAACTCCCATAGAGGACCATGGAACTGACGCCAGGAACATTATCCAACAGGTGCTCCGCGACCCCATGTTCCTCCAGCCAGGCCAGGTTGTACGCTTTCTTGGAAAACCTGAAGGCATGGCTATCCATATTGGCCCGGTAGAGAATCTGGCCCTTTCTCTTTTCTCTGATGATCAAGCGGTCATCAACAAGAAGAGACAGTGCCCGCATGACCGTCATCGGGCTCATGTCAAGGAGCCGGGCCAGTTCCCGGAGGTAGAAATCCTCGGCGGGATGTTTGAAGAAATGCTCCAGCACTCGCAGCTGTGTGACTTTTTGGTACAGTTGTATCATAAAATGGACAAGTGTATCAAAATATATAATTCTATCGGTTTTAATCGGCATCTGTGTTATCCTGTAATTATTTCGCTTCGTTTCTGCTTGTCCTTTCATGCTTCCATCTCCCGCTCGTAAGATTCCATGAATGCACCTACCAAATACCCTCTCAATCTTTCCCAGAATGCTTGCTCTGGGGTCTCTAGATTC
>JAUSPR010000035.1 GCA_030655715.1 Thermoplasmata archaeon | reverse complement strand
GGATTTCCCGAAATACTGGATGGACGTGTCAAAACGCTTCACCCGACCATTCACGCAGGCATTCTGGCCAGGAAGGATGATGAGCACGCGCAGGAACTCAAGGCCAGGGGCATCGGAAGATTCCATATGGTGGTTGTCAACCTCTATCCTTTTGAGAATGTTGCTTCAGGGGAATCACCCAATCAAGAGGACCTGGTAGAGAACATCGACATCGGCGGCCCAACGCTAATTCGCGCTGCTGCCAAAAATTTCGAGAGCGTAGCTGTTATAATTGAGCCGTCTCAATACAAGGCCGTAATTGCCGAACTCCGGGAAAAGGGTGAGTTGTCCCTGGATACCAGAAAAAGACTGGCCTGGGAGGCGTTCTCGCGAACTGCGGAGTACGATGCCATAATTTCAAACAAGCTCAAGGACGCACTGGCAATCGACGTGGAATATCCCGAGAGATATGTAATTCCGTTCCGCAAGGTACAGGATCTCAGATACGGCGAGAATCCGTACCAGAAGGCTGCGTTTTACCGCGATATTTTCCTCAAGGAACCGTGTATTGCCAATTCAAAGAAATTAAAGGGGAAAGAACTCTCATTCAACAATATTCTGGACATGAATGCTACTCTCGAACTGGTTAAGGATTTTGAGGAACCGACCGCGGCGATAGTCAAGCACTTGAATCCCAGCGGTATTGCAAGTGCCAGCACCATTTCAAAAGCTTTCAACAGTGCTCTGGGCGCAGATCCACTATCTGCTTACGGGGGCATTGTTGCCCTCAATAGGGAACTTGACCTGGAAACAGCCAAGGCCATGAAGAAAATTTTTCTGGATTCCATTATTGCACCGTCTTTTCACCCGGGTGCCATACCACTCCTGGAAAAGAAGAAGGTAATGCTTCTGGAAACTGGTTCGCTGGAAGGCATTAAGATGCCCAATTTTGATCTGAAGAGAGTTGTTGGTGGATTGTTGGTACAATCGCGGGATTTAAGCAAACTGGATACTGCCGCACTCAAAACCGTTTCCAAGAGGGAGCCAACTTCGAAAGAACTTGAGGACATGATTTTTGCCTGGAAAGTGGTGAAACATGTCACTTCGAATGCCATAGTGCTGGTCAGGAACAAGGCGACGGTCGGCGTTGGCGCCGGCCAGATGTCGCGCGTTGGTTCGGTCAGTATAGCCGTGAAAAAGGCAGGAGATAACTCTCGGGACTCGGTAATGGCCTCGGATGCTTTCTTTCCCTTCAGGGACGGCGTTGACGTAGCTGGCAAGGCCGGTATAACTGCCATAATTCATCCCGGCGGGTCAATCAGGGACAAGGAAGTTATCGATGCGGCCAATGAATATAACATTGCTATGGTGACTACCGGTATGCGCTGCCTTAGGCATTGAGATGATTTGATGAGCGAGCAGAATGATTATGACGAAGCAGTGAACTGGCTGTACGACCTCCAGTATTTTGGCATGAAGCTAGGTCTGGCAAATACGCGCGCACTGCTTGCCGAACTAGGCAACCCGCATGAAAAATTGAAAGCCGTTCACGTTGCAGGAACGAATGGAAAAGGCTCGGTCTGCGCTTTTCTCACCAGTATTTTGATGGATTCCGGTATGAAGGTCGGGACTTACACTTCGCCGCATCTCAGGGATTTTGGGGAACGCATTTGCATTAACGAGTTTCCGATGACCAGATCGGAAGTTCTCAGTTCCATAAAGGCCATACGACCGAGGGTCGAGGCAATGGCAGAACGAGATATGCAGTGCACATTTTTCGAGGTCACGACATGCATGGCATTCCAGTATTTTGCAAGGCGGAAGGTTGATGCAGCAGTCATAGAAGTGGGAATGGGCGGTCGTCTGGACTCGACCAATGTTCTGGAGCCGGTTTTGAGCATTATCACCACTATCTCGAAAGAGCATACCCAGTATCTTGGGGAAACCGTGAAGAAAATTGCCGGGGAGAAGGCCGGCATAATCAAGAAGGGGGTTCCCGTGGTTTCGGCAGTTGATGAACCTGGAGCCATGAAAGTCGTGGAATCCAAAGCTCGTGAAATGAAATCCAAACTTCACAATGTTTGCGATGTTGAAATAATTAACTCTGGCCTGTATGGCTCGACCTTATCTGTGAATACATCTCCTAATAAATATAAAAATATATGCATTAAATTACCTGGCAAGCATCAGGCCATGAATGCCTCCACGTCGATTCTCGCTGCGGAGATTCTTGGCCAGGGCATTTTTCCAATAAAGCAGGAGAACATCATCCGGGGCATGGAGAGAACTCGATGGAATGCGAGGCTCCAGGTTGTACGTCACAATCCAGATGTGATAGTCGATGCCACGCACAATCCTGGCGGAGTCCAGACACTTGCAATCTTTCTGAAAAAACATTTTTCACACAAACCTCCCATACTTGTACTGGCCATGCTGATAGACAAGGAAGTTGAACCCGTTGTGAAGGCACTTGAACCGCTGGTTTCCGAGATCATTGTGACAGAGTCAAGTTATAACAGGCGGATGAAGGCTGCCGATCTGGCTGCAATGTTCAAATCCGAGGTCGAGGTAATCGATTCGGTTAGCGCAGCCGTTGACAGGGCCATGAGCCTGGCAGGAAAGAATGGAACCGTCCTCGTCACGGGTTCGATTTTCACGGCGGCTGAGGCGCTGACTCATCTTGATAATCTGAAACTTAGGGAGATGGTACACATCCTTTCGAAATCACTTGGCTCAGGTGCTTACCCGGGGAGAGACCCAGGTATAGCCGGACCACCGCCACCGGGCTCGCAGGAGCCGTTCCGGGTTCTGATTTCCACCATACTTTCTCAGAGAACCAAGGACGAGAACACCCATATCGCAACCGAAGCCCTGTTTGCGAAATATGACAATCCGAAAAAACTGGCCGATGCAAAACCTGAGGACATAGAACCATTGATTAAACCGGCAGGATTCTTCAAGCAGAAGACCCGGCATATTATCCAGACTTCTAAAGAACTCAGGGATTCATATGGCTCCAGGGTTCCGGACAACATAGAGGAATTGGTTTCCCTGCCAGGCGTCGGGCGGAAAACAGCAAATTGCGTCCTGGCCTACGGGTTCGGGATACCGGCCATCGCTGTGGACACTCATGTTCACCGTATCAGTAACTTGATGGGCCTGGTAAAGACTAGAGAGCCAGATGATACCGAAGAAGTTCTCGAACGCATCGTGCCGGTCGAACTTTGGCTGGACATAAATCGGCTAATGGTGAGGCATGGCCAGACAATTTGTGCCCCGATGAAGCCGAGATGCGGGGAATGCCCTATTTCTCATCTTTGTGATTATGGTATCTATCATTGATGAGAAATCTGGTCGATAAGTTCAACAAGATATCTGGCTTTTTCATCCTCACCGCTCCCGATAATCTTATCCAGACATTTTCGTGCAATTTCATAATTCTTGGAACGGAACAGGAGCTTGGCTTTTGCAAACATTGCGTCACTGTCCTTGGGATTGATTAAAAGCGCTTTTTCTATCATCTGCATTGCCGGTTCTTGTTCTCCCAGGCTCTGAAGCACATTGCTCAGACGGACATAGGCCTCCGGTCTACCTATCGGCCCTCCATTTTCTATATCTGCACTTTCGATATGATGGGCAACCAGTTCTATAAATTTCTTTTCATCAGAATTGAACTTAAGTTCATCATCCACTCCCATGCTCAAGGGTATCTGCAGGAAGGTCAATGCCTCGTCCAAAAATGAAACTGTTTCTTCGCGCGTGAAACTCTTTGCCGCAATATTTTCAAGATAGGCTGTCAACTGTGCCTGCCTGTTTTTCAGGTCACGATTTACACTATCCACGCTCTTTCCTCCATGCTTCTTCAGGATAGCCTTGTCCCTGGCATCTGATCTGATTTCCTTGTGGAACTCAAACCCGCACCTGGTACATCTTTCCAGTTTTTTGGAAACATTGGCCCCGCAGAGCTCACAGCTTTTCATAATTTCACATAGCTATTATTAAAGTAATAGATAAAGATTGTTTGGTAGTGGCCTAATTTATGGCACTTAATTTGAAGTAAAAAAATTCGTGCCATGTCCAGACATGATCTGCTACCCCCTCCATCATTGCTGGTGAAGTGTTTCTTTTGAACTCATTTATGAAATCCCAGTAGAATTGGAACAGATGGATTGCACGTTCCAGTCGGCGTTTGCGTTTTGAGAAGCACTTTGTTTTTCGCACCAGCCTGCCACCCCTTTCACGGCATATTCCGTTGAAGTTCTCAATATCGGTGGTTTCTATATCAGATGGGTCTGGGTCGCCGTAGATGATTCGTTTCTCTTTGTCAACAACTCGTCCGTCCTCTTTGATTTTTATGATCTGGCCATAATTCATACAGGTTTCGGCATATAATTCTGATAGAACGTACTCATAATCGTCGTTGCCGTCTGTGAATATCTCTATCTTGTTGTCTGGGGATGGGAGTTCTACACGTTCATACATTTTGTCCAACATTCTCCTACAGGTTTCTTGTGTCCACTTTCCAACCGCAAATGACACGAAAAAGTAGGTTTGTCTTTTTATGCAAGCGTAGGTCCACGTATCACCTTCCTCAAAGCGATTTGGGCTTTCGGGGTCAACTTTCTTTTGTTTTTTTTACAAATGACCAGAATTCATCACACTCAAACGGAGTAAGTTCCAGATTCTCAATAAGATAATCGTTCATCTGTTCAGCATGCTCGGCCATATCTTCCAGCAACCGCCCTATGGTGTCCCTATGATGGCCGGTAATCCGTTCGATACTCCGTATCCCATTCTTCTCTACGAGGTGTTTGCAGATGTTGATTACCTCTTTTTCAGACAGATGTTTGTGATAGAGAGGCGTGTCTGAAGTCTCAACAAAATAAGTGTTACATCGCAGACAAAAATATCGTTGGTGGTCTGCTCTGTTCTTCCCCTTTTTGATTATATCTTTTCCATTTTCCTTATGATGATACCTACACCTTGGATTAGGGCAGGTAACATCTGTTATCCCTCTGGGCCGCGCCA
>JAUSPR010000032.1 GCA_030655715.1 Thermoplasmata archaeon | reverse complement strand
GCCAATCAGAAGATGTTAGCCAACTGGGTAATTTCTGTCAGTCCAGCTGCAAGTTATGATGGGTATGAGCCTCTCCGGGAAAGGCCCGAAACGGTCTTTCTGCTCGGTCCGAAGTATGCGCTGCTGCGGTCGGAATTCATGGAATGGAGGCCGCGACACAGATTTTCTGAGAAAGTGCAAAAGATATTGCTTACCTTCGGTGGAGGGGATGGTCGGGGGGCCACTCTGTTTTGCCTGAAGGCGTTGAGCCATTTTTGGGAGTCCATTGAAGCGGTAATATTGCTCAGGAGCAGTAATCCTCACTTGATGGCAATAGAAAAATGGTTATCCCAAAATAAGAGATTAAAAATCACTGTTAGAGTGGACGAACAGGAAATAGCCCGGCGCATGAGTGAAGCTGACCTGGCATTAATCGCTGGCGGCATGACCACATTTGAAGTGGCGTCGATGGGCTTGCCTGCTTTAATTCTCCAAATTGCCGACAATCAAGCATTGAATTCCAGGGCCTGGGATGCACTCGGTGCAGCCAAATTTATGGGCAGTTTGGAGAACTTAAATGGAGACGATTTGAGGGAAAGTGTCCAATTGTTGCTCGAAGATTCGGCCCAGCGCTTTTCTATGTCGGAGGCCGGGAAAAGCCTGGTAGATTGCCTCGGGAGTAAACGTGTGGCGAATATTCTCATGGATAAGGGGATGCTCGAAAAATCATAGGGAAAGACATGGATTCAGATCTTCACTCAGTGAGCCTCAGATTGGCATATAAGGGAGATCGCGATTATCTCCAAGGACCGGATATTTATAATGCGGTTACGCGTATTATCAGTGAAAGAAACCCAAATATCGAGTTTAATAGAATTAAAATTGTATTTCATAAACTCGCACGTAATCAGTGCAAGATGACGTTTGGCAATCAATCAGTATTGGGGAAAATGCCAAAAGATATAAATGCTGAAGTGAGATTTATCTCACCAATTTCTGACGTTATTGGCTGGTTGGTCGAAACTGATGAACATATCATTGACCGGATCCCTTATCCAGAAGAGGATATTGTTAAACATACCTCTATTGATGGTAATAGTATAACAATAGAAGGGGAAGTGCAATTTACTCCAATAGAGATACTGGTTGCAATGACCAAGCACCTGCATATGGTTCTTTATCCAACAAAAGCCGGCAAATGGATAGTTACGCGGCTTGATCTAACGCGTCTATTAACAATATTTGATGCATCAAGGTTCAAAGTTGAGATTGAAAAAAATCTTAACAACCGTTTGACCAAAGGAAGCATCCACTCGGGCGAAGAAATGCTCGGATATATTTATTTTTCATTGGTAACGCTATGATTTACATAGAAAAGATCGGCAGCTATATTCCCGGCAACAGGAAATTAATCGCGGAATATAAATCAAAATTTGAAATTGACGATGATTTTATTCTTAATAAGCTGGGGGTTGAATATGTTTCCCGCAAATCAGAGAATGAGGAGACATCTGATCTTTGCGTGAGCGCTTTCCAGGCACTCCAGCGGAAATTGGCAATTTCCCTGGATGAGATCGATTGTCTGGTAGTCTGCACCCAGAATCCCGATGGCGGCGGGATTCCGCATACATCCGCAGTCGTGCACCAGAAACTCAATCTGCAAGACCGATGCGCCTGTTTTGATATCGCTCTGGGATGTTCCGGGTATGTATATTCACTGTCGATTGTCAAATCTTTCATGGAAGCAAATAATTTTAGGGCCGGCTTGTTATTTACATCAGACCCCTATTCCAAGATAATAAATCCAGATGACAAAAATACAATGCTCCTCTTTGGAGATGCTGCTACCGTTACCTTTTTGAGGGAACATAACCACCGGGATGGACAATGGCTGGCGAAAAATTTCTGCTTTGCCACCAGGGGCAGTGAGGGGAAGGCCCTGCACAATCGAGACCATGAGTTGTTTATGAACGGTAGGGCAATTTTTACCTTTTGTATTACTCAGGTGCCTCTCCAGGTGAGGGAGCTCTTGGATGGTGCTCATATGAGCTGTGAAGATATAGATTTGTTTCTTTTCCATCAAGGCAGTAAATATATGGTAGAACAAATCCGTAAACGGTTAGGCTTACCTGAAAATAAAGTACCCATAAAAATTTCCGGCTATGGCAATACGGTATCTTCTTCCATTCCGTTGCTCTTAGAGGAATGTCTCGACGATCAAGGCATGAATAATATAGTGCTAAGCGGATTCGGGGTAGGTCTCTCATGGGCAAGCTGCATTATAAGCCACGATAAATAAAGAAATCAGAGGGCATCAAAATGGAACAAATCAAAAGGGAGCTGACGGAATTACTTCAAGATACCGTTACTAATATTTCAATTACTGACGAACAAGATTATGATCGGCCTCTCAAGGAATTGGGCGTCGATTCATTGGATATGATGTCAATATTACTCGAAATATTTGATCGATATAAGGTCGATATTTTAGATGAAGAAGCTGAAAAGCTAACTACGTTAAATTTGATTGTCGCACATATTAATAGGGAATTGAAAAAAATGAATCAGGTTGAATAACCGTTTTCATTGTTAAATATTTACTATTCAATTTCAGGGCTATTTTAGATAATCGAAGTGCGGGTTATCCCGTGGAGTCCGAAATGACGAAAGGAATCATGAGGCTGTCAGATTTTTATCATGGTGAGAGTCTTATAAGAGACGGCCGTTTTTCACTATTGGGATATGTGGACAGCAGCAAAAAGGATACTCTCGCATATTGTGATATATTTTCGTATGTTGTCAGAGCCATGCAAAATGAAAATGTGAGCTGCGTGATTACCACAGGTGAACTTGCGGATCATGTCGATGCCACAAAAGGGCTGATCGTATCCTCCAATCCCAGAAATGAATTTCTTAAGTTTCATAACAAATTAGTAGAGGAGGATTTGATTCGACTGGAAATAGATTATGGCATCGGTGAAAAATGTATTTTCCATCCCACCGCGATAATATCAAAACGAAGCAAGATAGGGAATAATGTTATCATTAATGAAAATGTTGTGATAAAAGACAACGTTATGATCGGAGACAATACATTTATTGATACCGGTGCCGTAATCGGCTGCCAGGGGCTACTTTATATTATAGAGAATGATAAACACATTTTTGTGAGGCATGCCGGCGGTGTCAAGATTGGTTCCAATGTGACCATTTTGAGCAATGCCGTGATTGCACAGTCAATTAATAATTCCTGTTTAACCGAGATAGGAGATTATAGTATCATTGGAATCGCTACCAGTATCGGCCATGAGGCCAGGATAGGAGTTAAATGTGTTATTTCTGGTAATTGTGTAATTGCCAGGCGAGCATTCGTTGACGATGGCGCATGGATTGGGAGTTCAGCCGTTATTCGGGAGCATGTGATTATCGGAAAGGACGCTCAAGTCAAGACCGGAAGTATTGTGGTGAAGGATGTGGGCAATAATCAAGCAGTTTCCGGCAATTTTGCCATGGACCATAATAGGCATTTAAGGCAGTACATTAGGAGCTCTAAATAGGGTCGAGCTGGGAGATAGTTAGATTTTCGTCTTGAAAATGGGTTAAAGAAATTGCAAGCGAAGGCGGCGCAACAGTTCAGGGTAATTGGTCGGGTCCTGGAAAAAACTCAGCCGGACGAACAGGTCCATGACCGGGCCGGAAGCCGCCTCGGTGTGCACTACCTCATAAAGTTTTGAGCCGGATGACAAACCGGACGCCGCATCGAATTGGTAGAGCCAGGCATAATCCAGATAAGCCTGGTTAAAAGTTAACAGGTCGTCCCGCTCGAAGTGCAGGTCCTTGACACCCTACCGGTCATGGGTCTTGTCGCCGCCGGTGACAAGGATTTATTGGGGCAGTCTCGGTGAGACGGTGTGGAGCTTGATGGTTCCTTTATGGGGCCTTGGCCCAGGGAAAGACGCTGACGCAAAGGATATAATCTATGAGAGATCATGTGTATATAATAAGCGAAATTGGC
>JAUSPR010000025.1 GCA_030655715.1 Thermoplasmata archaeon | reverse complement strand
GAATCTGTTCATGTCTCCCTTGGCTGCGAACATAATCTCGTTTGCCAGGCATACCTCGATTGGCTTCGTATTCTTGTAAGACGCAGAAATCGCGCCCTTGCAAATGTTGCGGAGAGCTATGTCCAGCCTTCTTGATGAGCTGATATCCACGGCCTTTGGAACGGACACACCGCCGTACTTCAACCGGGTCACTTCTTCTCTTGGAGTTGTGTTCTCAAGCGCATCAATGAAAATCTGAACTGGATTTTTCTTCATTTTGGATTCGATAATGGTGAAAGCATCCATGACCACACTGTAGGTCTTGGTTTTCTTGCCTGTATATTCTTCGTTCCTCATCATATTATTTACAAGCCTTTCAACAATATTCATTTTGCTCTTCGCGAAGGGCCTGTTTGCATGCCTTGCTCCCGTATGTGGCACGATGACTGGTGTGAGGTTAATATATCTGGCAATGCCTGCATCCGTAACTACGATTTCAGAAAGATCATATTTGTTGAAAAGTTTCAACTTGTCTGGTGGGATACCGATAATTCTTCTCTGGGTATCAACCTTGGCTGCTTCCTTTGGTTTTTCTGCCGGCGCTTCCTTCGGTGTCTCAACCTTGGCTGTTTCCTTTGGTTTTTCTGCCGGCGCTTCCTTCGGTGTATCGGCCTTGGCTGCTTCTTTCGGTTTAGCCTCGGGCTTGACCGGAGGTGCAGGTTCAGGAACCTCAACCTTCGGTTTCGGTTCTTCGACAACTTCCTGCTTTGTTTCTTCAACTGGTTTTTCATCTGCCATCGTAATCACCTCACCGGTTTCTCCTTCCTGCCGCGCACCATCTCGTCCAGTGAAACATTGTTCACCTGGATAACCTTGAATCTGACTCCTGGAATGTCCCCGTAGGAACGTCCCATTCTTCCGCCGATTCCCTCCACAAGCACTTCATCGTGCTCGTCAATGAAATTGATTGCTCCATCGCCCACCGCAAATGCAGTTATCTGCCTGCCGTTTTTGATAAGCTGGACCTTGACGCATTTCCTGAGAGCGGAGTTGGGCTGTTTTGCCTCAACATTCACCTTCTCCAGGACTATGCCTCTGGCCTGGGCTGAACCCTCGAGAGGGTCTGCCTTCTCCTTAAGCTTGAGTATCCGCTTCTTGTAATAGCGGTCGTTCCATCTGAACTGTTGCCTGCTCTTCATGAGCTTTCTTGCTGTGTATAATCCTCTTGCCAAGTTAAACACCTGCTCGTTGTGGAAGCGGGGGATTAAGAAAGATTGTATTTATACTTTATTACATAGAGACTTATATGGCCAATCTCAAGTGCCTACGATTCTCACTTTCCCTCTTGCGGAAAGAAGGCTGGCGAACTGGCTCGGAAGTGTGACCATGTCGTCCTTCTTAAGGTCATACGTGCTGTTCAGGCCAACGAAGCTTGGAATGTCCTCAAGCACATGGACGATAATGCTTTCTTCGGGCTCTGTAACCACTGTCTCGGTCAATGGCTCCGGCTCCATAAGTTTCGGCTGGGTAACTTTTTCGGGTTCGCCTGAACCCGAGAAAGTCGGTCTTGGCTCGGCTGCTTTTTCGGGCTTAGGGCATTCTGTCATCGGCTGGCTGTGGTCCACATCCCTGTAAGACTTTAATGTCCCTACAAGCTGCTCGTAAAGACCTCTGTCAGTCTTTGTCATATTGTCCGGCTGTTGTGCGCCCAGCATCTTGTCCAGCGCGGCTAATGTTATTTTTCTTTCCCTTATCTCATAAATCATTGCAAGACGCTTGTCCAGTTTATTAATCTGGTCCTGCAGCATCATGGTGTTTGGATTCGAGGGAATAAGTATGGCCGCGCAGTACTCTTCCCTTAGCTTCTTGAGATGTTCTTCTGCTCTTGCATAAAAATTAACTGGTAGCTTTGTCAGTACCTTGCTGCGTCTTTCATTTCTGTGGACATCAGAAATCTCGCTGAAACCGATATCGTCCCCGTTCATCGAACCGCTATTGGTTTGCAGTAATTAACGTTTTCCGAACCATCGAAAACCCCATAACCCCATGCCGTGATAGGGGGTTGGTGAGAAACATGCAGGTTTGCCCTCTTGATTTCAGATATGGAAGGGAGGCCATGAAACTGGTCTTCGACGAGCATAGACGATTGCAGCACATGCTGGATGTTGAGGCCGCGTTGGCACAGGCCCATGCGGACGTAGGCAATATCTCAGCAGAGGATGCTAGAATCATAACAGAAAAGGCCAGCACGGATTTTGTAAAACTGGACCGTGTCAGGGAAATAGAGAAAAACACCAACCATGACATCATGGCCATGGTGAAGGCGCTCACAGAACAATGCGGCCCCTCGGGGGATTTCATCCATCTGGGTTCGACTTCCAATGACATTGTCGACACTGTCATGGCATTGCAGTTCAAGAATGCGCTGGAAATAATAGAAGATGATTTAATTCTGCTACAGAATTCAATTGCCGACCTTGCAGAAAAACACAAAACAACCGTAATGGTCGGGAGAACCCACGGCCAGTTTGCAGTACCCCTGACTTTCGGCATGAAGATGGCTGTTTATGCCAGAGAAATCCAGAGACATCTGGACCGCCTGAGGGAAGCCAGACCAAGAGTGTGTGTCGGAAAAATGAGCGGCGCTGTCGGAACTGGCGCAGCACTCGGCATCCATGCTACAGAGATACAGGAAAAGGTCATGGAAAAGCTTGGTCTCGGCGTCGAGGAAGCCAGCCTTCAGCTTGTCGGCCGTGACAGGTACGTTGAATTTGTCGCATTGCTGGCCAATATCGCGTCCAGCCTGGAAAAATTTGGTGTAGAGATAAGAAATCTCCAGCGTTCTGAAATCGGGGAGGTTGCCGAAGCCTTTGATGCTGAAAAGCAGGTTGGCAGTTCCACAATGGCGCACAAGCGCAACCCGATAACCTGTGAAAACGTATGCAGCCTGGCCAAGGTAGTAAGAGGTTTCATGATTCCCACATACGAGAATGTGCCGCTCTGGCATGAAAGGGATCTAACAAATTCCGCAGCCGAGCGTTTCACAATACCTCACACTTGCATACTGGTGGACGACATGCTGGTCAAGATGTCCAGAGTATTCTCCAACCTGGTTGTATTCCCGGACAGAATGCAGGCAAACATCGAGGCCTCCAAGGGCCTTATCATGGCCGAATCCGTGATGATGGCCATGGTCGGAAAAGGAATCGGACGCCAGGAAGCGCACGAGATAATGCGCATGATATCCCTCAAGGCTGCAGATTCAGGCACACACCTCAGGGACCAGATGATTTCAGATGAATCAATATCCCAGCTTTTCAAACCCGAGGAAATCGACGCGCTTCTGGACCCGAAAAGCTACATTGGCAGAGCCGTGGAAATTGTGGACAAAACACTGAAGGACATAAGGTAATCAGGCCAGGCTTTTCAGGGCTTTTTCAGCCTTTTCCTGCATCTTCTGGCTGTTGATGTCAGTGAAAATTCTCAGCGCACGTTCCAGATAATTTCTGGCCTCCGGCACATCCCCCTTCTTAGCCAACATGAGCCCGCACTCGTATAATGCATCTGCCAGCCTGTATGGCATGCCCAATTCTTCTCGCAATTTGATGGACTTCTTGAAATACTCGAATGACCGCTCATAATCCTCTTTCAGCTGGTAGGCAATCGCGAAGGACATATATGCTCCAGACATTCCAAGTTTATCTTTCATTTTCTTGAAGACTGCAATAGATTTCTCGCAATAATCTATTGACCTTTCAAAATCGCCCAGCTTTGCATAATCTTCGCCGGCATTGAACATTGCCCAGGCATTCATCAGGACATAATTTATTTCCCCGGAGACCTTGATGCATTTCTCATAATATTTAACGGATTCCTGGAATTTCTCCATCCTGGCATGCGCAACCCCGAGATTGTTAAGCACTGTGGCAACACTGTTCATGTTCCCGGCTTTCTGAAAGAAATCCAGGCTCTGCTTGGCGTATTTCACGCCGATTTCATAATCCCCTTTTTCATCGTACACATTGGCCATGGCCATGTAGACCTGGGCCATTGCTTCATCATCTTTCGCCTTCTGGGCCCGGTGGAGAGCATCTTCCAGATAACCCAATGCCTTTTGATATTCTCCTTTCCGCCAGCTCGCATTGCCCAGATTTCTCAGGGACTCGATTATGTCCTTTTCGCTTCCCGATTCATTGGAAATGGCCAGGCTTTTATTGAGATTCATATTTGCGGTTTTATAATCCCCGGTACGCAAAGCTAGGTTTGCAATCGCCCTGTGGACTTTTGCCATATTTTCTTTGTTGCCCAGCTCCTTGGCCAGTGCCATAGCATCATCATAATTCTTCTGGGCTGCGTCCCATTCCCCGGCATTGTACCCTGCAGAACCCAGGTGGATGAGGTCCTCCAGTTTCTGTTCGGAATCGGTTTCAGCTTCGACCATGCTATCCAGGTCCTTTAATTTTAGAATCATTTTGTAAAGGTTCCTGGCCTTCTCGGTACCAAAAAGTTTCATTGATGCGGAGAGTGCATTGGCCAGCCGTGGTAAATCGGAAGACTGGATATTGTCTTGATCTATCCCCAAGTCCTTGCACTGCTTGACTATGATGAACTTGCCTATGTCGCCAAGCTCGGTGGTCATGATTTTCTTCAGTTCTTCGGAGAGGGTTTTTGGCATTTTTCGGCCTTCTGTAGTATACCCTTAGCCGAGGGAGGTAAAAAGGTTTTGCCTTAATGATTGAGGGATGAGTGGGCCGGTTTTATCAATGTAGGTTCAATCAGCAGTGATAACTTCTGAGAATTCCAGAACATCCATGAAATGGACCGTGCAACCATTCAGCATCATTTTTCCTTTTTTACCCTTGTATGAAACCACATACGCATTCTTGGGTTCGTATGAGTATATAAAAGAACGTAGGCCAGATTCCACTTTCCCTGTATCTGGGTTGAGCTTGACCTCGATTGGAATAGGCTTTCCGCCAATCTCGACAACGAAATCAACCTCGGCTCTGGCCTTGGTGCGCCAGTACTTCGGAGCCAGACCTGCCTTTACCAGCTCGGACAGCACGTAATTCTCGAAAATCTTTCCGTCAGGTTCGGTGCCGAACTCCCTTGCCACTGAATTCCTCAGACCCGTGTCCATGTAATATATCTTTGGTTGCTTGGCAAGCTCCCGGCTCTTGTTTGTGAAGTATGGAATGACAGGAACTATCAGATAACTCTTTTCCAGGGCGTCCAGGTACTTCTTCAATGTCTGGAAAGATATATTCAACGCTTTTGATACAGTTCCGTAGGACATTATGCCGCCCGGGGTGGCTGCCAGGTATTTTGCTAATTTCTCGAGGGCACCCAAATCCGTTATAGAGAATGTCATCGCCACATCCTTCAGTAGCATGGTCTCACAAAGGTCATTGAGAATTATGGCCTTCATTTTCGGGTCTTTGGTGGTAACCACCTTCGGGTAACCGCCGTAGGTCATATGCTCCCAGACATTTCTCTCCAATGTTTCAGATATTACTGTCTTGAACCCGCGTGCCCGCAGGAACTCCCGGAGGGTGAATGGATAAAGCCGAAGCACTGACACCCGACCGACCAGATGGGATAGCACCTCCTTTCCCAGCAAAATTTCCGACGAGGATGTGGCCCACATTTTCCTGCCGCTGTCCACAAGATATTTCAATTTTGGTCCGGCATCCGAACAGTACTGGACCTCATCCAGCACTGTGATGTCGAAACCTTCCATGAACTGGAATTCAAATTTTTTTATATCATGGTCGAAAAAACCCCTGGCATCCGGGTCATCGAACATCACGTAAGAAGAATTCAGCGGTCGTGAAAGTTCCCTGAGAAAGGTTGTCTTCCCTGATTGTCTTGGTCCAACGAGTGCCACCAATGTGTAATTCTCTGATATGTTCCGGAATCTGGCCTCGATGTCCCTGTTGACGTACATGAATGACAGAAACGTACTCCTGAGATATAAAACTTACTAAAATTGAAATGCAGTTTAACTTTGGTCGGAGAAATATTGAAAATCAGTTTAAGAACGGTTGTGATGAGATTACTGTACAAATGCCGAGAAAGCCCAGCCCTGCGGGACTGAGATGAATCGGCATAAGCAGTCGTCGATGCACCATTGCATACCATGAATATATTAGCATCGAAAATCGAAGCTATTCTGCTTTGATAAGTCAGGTATGCAACTGCCATATGGTAAACTTCCAGCCCCGAATTGTCTGGCATCGTTTCAAAGCGATAACGCCAGCCACTTTAGGGGCTGGTAGTTTACGGGGGCATGCTGCTGCTAATATGCTTTATGATGCTGACAAAAGTTTATATCCAATATGTATTTCCATGCTTCAGCATAATGGGCCTATA
>JAUSPR010000024.1 GCA_030655715.1 Thermoplasmata archaeon | reverse complement strand
CCGATTCATCTCAGCCCTGAAGGACTGAGCGTTCTCGGCATTTATGCAGTATAGAAACGAATATTGTAATCACATTGTAAAATTATCATAAAACATACTGGATTTATGATACAATAAATAAGGGCGAGATTGCCCTCGAATTAGAAACCGGAAGTGTTTCTCGATTTTATGGTTGAATTGTATAGATAATATTTACTGTTTATCGGGATATTTAAATTATTAACACGAAATGTTTATCTATGCCCGGGGCAATATTATACATCAGAAATAACAGAATATCGGGTGAACACAATGCAAAAGAAAAATGAGAAATTCGAAAGTGCAGGAACATCGATTGTAATATCAAATAAGAAAATACTGCTAAAGGATATTGAACACAGTATCTTGAGCCACGTTGCAGTGATGGAAGCTGAATTAAAAGTCATCCACGATGCAAAGGGAGACCTGCTGGATGTAGGGATACTTCTCAAGCATGGATTTCCACCATCGGATGAACTCAAAACCGAACTGGCATGGCATGTGGCTACTGACTTGGAAGTTTCTGCTGTGTTCAAGGATATCGTGTTCAAATCAAAACCGGTGGAGGCAAAGACTCCGATTTCGGAGAAGAAATTGTCGGTACAAAACATGGTTCACATATCCGGTCACGGGGTAGATATAAATGAAATTCAGCGCATTCTTGAGGAACATGAGGATGTCATCGAGGCAATGGTTACAGGGGTACCTGACCAAAAGAAAGGTGAGGTTCTCATGGCAGACATACAATTGAGGGACGGTTGTATACCTTCCAACGAACTGAAAAGGGATTTGGCTTGGCATGTGCAAATAAGAATTGGTCATACAGTGACATTCAAGGACATTCAATTTGGTGGAGAGAATGCCGATATGTCAGAACCCGCCCAGGAGAACATGGTCATAATCGATGGAGTAGAAAGGGAAGAAAGTGGCATTCACATATCAAGTCACAAACTGTCCACTACCGAAATCACCAGAACACTTCTCAAGCATCCTGATATTGCCGATGCTGCTGTCGTGACTGTACCGGATGATAAAATCGGCGAAAAAATGAAGGCCTTTTTAAGGCTGAAAGACGGTGTGGTGCCCTCCAATGACCTGAAACTGGAACTTGCCTGGTATGTGATGACAGAACTAAAGCCCATTGCGGTTTTCAAGAATATCGATTTGGGCACACCTGTCCCGGAACTCTCCCTTGAAAGCCTGGACAAGAGTGAGCAGGAAATCATCGACATTGGGGGTTTCACACTGTTGAGCGATGACGTGGAAACCGTGTTAAGGCACCATGAAGCCGTGACAGAGGCAGTGGTCATAGGTGTTCCGGACAAGGTACACGGCGAGGTTTTGGAGGCATTTGTCAGCCTGATAGAAGGAACATTCCCTTCCAATGAGCTGAAGGAAGAACTTGCCTGGCTTGCAAGAGCAGAGATTGGCCCCGAGGTTGTCTTCAGGTCAATTAAGTTCAGGAAATTCCTTCCCAAGGCCGATAACAGGAAATTGCTCAGAGGTATAATCAAGGCTGATGCACTAGATATGACTGCAAACATCTCTATTTCCATAGGGGATTGATAAATTTAAGTGTTAGAAGCGATATCAAGTCCCTGGAACACGGACGTGTACTCGTGATATACAAGATTCACTACGGCAAGGAAACAATTGATGTCGAAATCAATGAAGATGTAGAGATTATAATGCCACATGAGTTTGAAATCGAACCAGAAGATACATTGATAAAAAATGCTCTGGCCAAACCATTTGGCACTGTATCCTTCAAGGATTTCGCTTCTCCGGATAAGAGCCTGCTCATCGTGGTCAACGACGGAACAAGGCCAACACCTACCGCCAGGATAATCAGCGAACTGCATCCTGTTCTGACCAGGCACCCCAAGCTCAGCTTCATCGTGGCCACTGGCGCTCACAGGGGACCTACGTCCGAGGAATATCAGCTGATTTTCGGAGACCATTACAATGAATTCAAAGATAGAATATTGATTCATGATGCGAAAAAAGAGGATGAGATGGTCTACCTGGGCACATCCAGCAACGGGACAGAGATGTATATAAACAAGGTCGTAACAGAAGTTGACAATATCCTTGTCATTGGGAGCGTGGAACCGCATTATTTCGCTGGGTATACCGGCGGGAGAAAATCCTTCCTTCCCGGCCTGGCATCATACAAGACCATCGAGATGAACCACAAACATGCACTATCCAATAGAGCAAGGTCCCTGGCACTGAAGGGGAATCCGGTTCATGAAGACATGATAGATGCTCTAGAGAACCTGAAGGACATGAACGTTTTCTCAATCCAGACTGTGCTTTCAGGGGATCACAGGATATTTGCAGTCACTGCGGGCGACTTACATGAATCGTTCTACGCTGCCGTCGAAGAAGCAAACAAACTTTTCTGCGTTCCGTTGAAGGCCAGGGGCAATATTGTCCTTACGGTTGCTCCATACCCCATGGATGTGGACCTTTACCAATCCCAGAAGGCCATTGACAATGGCAAGTTCGCCTTGCAAAATGGTGGTATTCTTATTTTCATATCCAGATGCGATGATGGAATAGGTGGAAAGTCATTCTTCGACCTGTTGTCCCAATCCAGTTCGCCTCCGGAAACCTTGTATAAAATCAATAAAGGATACAAGCTTGGGTGGCATAAGGCTGCCAAGTTAGCTCAGATAGGGGTTTGGGCAAAGTTATGGGCGGTTTCAGAACTTCCACCAGAACTCTTGGCACAGATTAGCATAACATCTATGCCAGATGTTCAGACAGCCGTCGATTCGGCTATCAAACAGATAAAAGAAGCAGGGGCAAAACCGAGAATCATCATAATGCCGAACGGCAGTCTCACCGTTCCAGTCCTGGAGGGCACAGAACTGATTGGTGGGCTGATGAGAATAAAGACAGAGGTCGATGTGCAGGATATGCTGGAAGTCCTCGATATAGTCTTTGAAAGTTGATAATCATCGAATTGCGATTATATTTAAATTCCATGGATTCATGTAGGTGAATCTGGAGTGAAGCAATGTTAGATGAAAAAATGTTGATAGCCAGGCTTATCAAGGGAATGAGAGACGGCGCTATTGAACTTCCTGCCGACGTAACCTCGAAGCTGAAAGACGCGTACAGCAAGGAAACAGGGGACATCCCCAAAATGCAGTTCAAGGCCATCCTGGATAATATTAAACTTGCACATGATGAGGGACTTCCACTGTGTCAGGATACTGGCATCCAGGTATTCTTCATAAAGGCAGGATACGATTTCCCTTACCTGAATGATATACACAAGGCGATACCAGTGGCGATAGAAAAGGCCACCATGGAGATTCCCCTGAGACCGAACACCGTGGATCCGTTCACCGGGAAGAACCCGAAGAACAATCTGGGTCACAATATGCCCGCGGTGACTGTCGAGCTAGTTGAGGGCGATTCAGCCACCATTCACATTCTGCCAAAGGGCGGGGGAAGTGAGAACATGTCCGCGCTCTGGATGCTGACTCCGACCCAGGGGTTCAAAAGCCTGAAGAAAAAGGTACTGGAGCATATTCAGTTCGCCGCAGGAAAGCCCTGCCCGCCCACTATTCTGGGCATCGGGGTCGGCGGCGGAGCTGACATGGCAATGAAGTTGGCGAAGAAGGCGCTTCTGCGACCACTTGATTGCACAAATTCTAATGAGGAAATAGCTGCCATGGAGAAAGAAATCCTGGATGCAGTGAATGAACTGGGTGTCGGGCCAATGGGCCTGGGCGGGAAAACAACTGCGTTGGCTGTCAATATTGAGTACACCAGCCGGCATCCTGCGACCTTCCCGACCGCACTGGTCGTACAGTGCTGGTGCAATAGAAGAGCAATCATCAAAATAGACAAAAACGGGGTGATGACTTAATGACAGAATATTTTCTTAAAACCCCTATCGATGAGGAGATAATCACCAAGCTCAAAGTTGGAGACATTATCTACTTGTCTGGAACGGTTTTCACGGCAAGGGACGAGGCGCACATGGAACTCTTGAAGCATGGCGATATACCCGGGTTCGATATGACCGGCCTTGGGCTGTATCATTGCGGGCCAGTCATGCAACAGGAAAACGGCAAATGGAATATCATATCTGCCGGTCCTACCACCAGTTTCAGGATGGAGACACTGGAACCGGCATTTTTGGATAAGTTCAAAGTGAAACTCATCATCGGAAAGGGCGGCATGGGACCATTAACCCTCGAATCCCTGAAAAAACACAATGTGGTCTATGTATCATTCACCGGAGGCGCGGGAGCGCTAGCAGCCAAGGGTTTGGGCAAGGTGAAAGCAGTTTATTATCTTGAAGAACTGGGCATGCCCGAGGCAGTCTGGGTCTTTGAAGCCAAGGACTTTGGACCACTTATAGTATCAATGGACTCGAAAGGACATTCGCTCTATGATGATGTAAATTCGAAGACCAGGGAAAACCTGGAACGGTTGTTGAAAGAGTAAACTATCCCCTTTAAACAGATGAAGCAAAGCCTCGTCTGAGACTTTTTAATTTATTTGGGAAATGTTCTGTTATTTTCGATTTATTAATTGTAGATTGAGGGGGTGCTAGATTATCAACAACAATCTACAATTTCACATCAAGGAACAAGCAACATCAGAAATCCCGAAAATAGTAAAAATCATCATATTCTGCTACCAAATTCTTATATATTCATCCACTATGTTGTGTCACAAAATGTCAAAAGTTGCTACGTGGTGATGAAATGTCAAAAATAACAAAGAGGCAAATCGGTGTATGGATAACGATAATCGTGCTTGTGTCCACGGCATTCGGTGGGGGATATATATTAGCTGGTGGTTCGGTGGATGACGGGGCAGCGGCAACAATAGGCAGTATAACAGTAATCGATGGTGAGGGCAGAACCGTTACTTTAGTAGCAGTGCCGAACCGCATAATTGCACTTACGCCAGGGTACGCAGAAACATTATATGCTATCAATTGCGGGGATAATATTATAGCTGTTGACAATACGACCGCCCAGAAAGGATACCCTTTAGAAGTACGCAACAAGACAACCGTTGGAAAAGCATCATCTCCCAGCCTTGAAAGTATTGTCGATTTGGATCCAGACCTCATTATTGCGTATCCATACTCTAGGACCGCTCTTTCAAGTTTAGAATCAAACACAGCAGTATATTATGTTGCATATGAGAAATCATTCGAAGATGTTATAGACGGAATCAGAATAGCCGGGTTCCTCACAAACCATACGTCAGATGCGAATGAAGTGGTATCCTATATATTGTCAAAGATAGAAATGATTACTAACAAAACGGGAAACCTCAACAAGACAATGAGACCCCTAGTGTACTATGAAACCTCCTCCACGGCCGGAAGATGCGCAGGGTTCGATACGCTCGGAAATGACCTGATCTACAAAGCCGGCGGAATCAATATTGCTGCTGATGAACCTGTATCTTATCCTACTTTGAACAATGAATATATCATCGATAGGGATCCAGATGTCATTCTAATCTCTTGGTACGGTCAATCCATGGAGGATGTGAAGAACAGACCTGGTTGGGACACAACAAGTGCCGTGAAGGACAATAGTGTCTATAAACAGAGCGACATAAGCGGTGTTGGTCCGAGAGCTTGGATGGTGTTGGAAGAACTGGCTAACTGGCTACATCCGGAGTTATTCGAGGCGTAAAATGTCCTTGAAAGCAGTAACCTACTGCGAGCAGTACAAACGTGCTAATGTTCATACCAGTGGGTGTAATTTCAAATGTAAGGGATGCTCATACAAATTGAACGAACACGGACCACGAACCAAGACACTAAGCTTGGAACAGGTAAAGAGCGCGCTGAGGTCATTGGAAGTCAAACGAGTGCACTTTGTCGGCGGGGAGCCCACTTTGTGCAGGGATCTCGGTCATATCGCCAAGTTCTGTCATGAAGAATTGCATGTGAGAACCAAGATAGGGCACTCAACGGGTTGGAACAGGCCGCCAAACAACATTGACGAGATGAATATTTCTATTAAGGCGTATTCGGAGAAAACTCACAAGGAATATACTGGGGCATCAAATAAGAGAGTGCTAACTAATTTTAGAAAGATATACGTTCAAGGAATCAGTTTGAGCGCAAGCACGGTATTCATACCAACTCTTATCGATTTAGAAGAGATGGAGAATATAGCTAGATTCATTTCGGAAGTGGACCCACTGATACCATTCCACATAACGGGTTATATACCTGTTCCGGGAACACCGTGGCGCTCTCCGAATCCGGACGAAATAGCGAGAGCGGAACAAATCGCAAAGCAGTATTTGGAGGAAGTTACCGCATCTTGTTATCAATCGGCAGATGATTATAACAGGAAGGTAAAGGAAGATCCCAGGTATCAAAGCGTAAGGGTTGCATAGAATGAAAGAAAGTAATATGGATGTTCTCCATTCCAAGAAACGCCTCAGGTGGTCGTTAATAATTATCGGTTTGGCGTTCGGCCTTATTTTAACGGCCATCATCGCTCTCACTATCGGTCCGGTAAACATCCCGGTGGCCACAGTATTCAAAATTTTGTTCCGCTTTCCACAGTCCTGGCCAGACAGTTATAACGTAATCGTGATGGACGTAAGGTTGCCGAGGATTTTGTTGGGGGGACTGGTAGGTTCGGCTCTTGCAGTTGCTGGCTGTGCCATGCAGGGCCTGTTCAAGAACCCCATGGCCTCGCCATATATTCTCGGCATCTCGTCGGGCTCCGCGTTCGGTGCATCGCTGGCAATTGTTCTGGGGGTCGGTATGGCGGCAGGAGCGCTCGCGGTTCCGCTCATGGCGTTTATCTTTGCGATTGTCACCATTCTGTTGGTCTATAACATATCCAGAGTGGGCGGGAGAGTGCCGGTGGAGACCCTGTTGCTCGCGGGGATTGCCGTGGGGGCGTTCTTCGGTGCCCAGGTATCGCTCATGAAATATTTCGCCGGTGAAGAGCTTCGCAGTATAGTCTTCTGGTTGATGGGAGGATTTTGGGCGAGCAGTTGGGATAAAGTGGCTATTGCATTCCCGTTAATCCTCCTGGGTGTCGCAGCCATTATGTTTTTCAGTCGTGACTTGAACATCATGCTCATGGGCGAGGACCATGCCTTGGATATGGGTATCAATGTGGAATCTGATAAGAAAATCATTTTGATTTTTGCATCATTAATAACTGCGGCAGCGGTTTCGGTGAGCGGCATTATCGGGTTCGTGGGGCTCATCATACCCCATATTATGAGGATTATCGTAGGGCCGGACCACCGCATTTTATTACCGGCATCATGCTTAGTTGGAGCGTTGTTCTTAATATGTGCCGACACAATAGCAAGAACGATAATCCAGCCGACAGAACTTCCCGTGGGGATTATTACCGCCTCCTTTGGAGCGCCTTTCTTCCTATATCTGTTGAGAAAGAGGAAGAGGGTAACGGGGTGGTGAGATGAAACTCGAAATAAACGGCATTGATTTCCATTATGACAGTGTCAAGGCACTGGAGGAAATTACTTTCGAGGTGAACGAGGGAGAAGTTCTGGGTATCATCGGACCCAACGGCTCTGGAAAATCCACGCTGCTGAGGTGCATCAACAGAGTGTTGGAACCCAAAATCGGGAGCGTCCTCATAGACGGAGAAAACATCTCGGGACTGGATAGGAGGGAGATCGCCAGAAATATCGGTGTGGTTCCGCAAAGCTCCACGATACATTTTCCGTTCACCGTTTTTGATATAGTGCTAATGGGCAGGACACCCCACTTAGGGAGATTAGATAGGGAAACCTCAAAAGACCTGGAAATCGCGAAAAACGCTATGACAATAACCAACACCCTGCATTTGACCGATAGGCCGATAGATGAGGTCAGCGGGGGTGAGAGACAGCGGGTGATCATTGCAAGGGCATTGGCCCAGGAACCGAAGATACTGCTTTTGGATGAGCCGACACTGCATCTGGACATCAACCACCAGTTAGAAATAATAGAATTGATAAAAAGGCTGGCCAGAAAGAATAGGCTGATAGCGGTTCTGGTCTCTCACGACCTTAACTTGGCGAACCGATACAGCGACAGGCTCATCCTCCTCCGCTCGGGCAGGATTTTCTCGATAGGTAAACCTGAAGATGTCGTCACCAAAGAAAATATCAGAGAGGTCTATAATATTGAAGTAGATATAGATCACAATAAAAAAACAAACTCATTGAACGTCGTTCCTATTTCCTCAATGGATAACAAACTATAATTTTTCATTAAAATCACCCCGATATTATCTTGATTGTGCAGAGTGCTTAGCGATTCAAAAGAATCCGCTCTCTAGTTTAACAAATAGAGCTATGTTATTCTCAAACCATAGTTTCAGCATACAAAAATAATTTCGGTATTCCGAAAATATTAAATACTACAGCCCCTATATGCGGTATACCGATATAAATTCGGATTACCAAAAAGGTGAAAGAATGGCTGAACTAAGACCTGAAAACACCCTTGCTCAAGTCGAGCCAGGCACCAATGTAAAAGTGATTCACGTAAAAGGGAAAGGTGCGGCAAGAAGAAGAATATTTGACATGGGTATAGTGCCCGGTGCAGAGGTCAAAGTGATAAGGAAGGCACCGATGGGCGATCCCATAGAGTTCAAGGTGAAAGGTTACAACTTGACCATGAGGAAAACGGAAGCGGAACTAGTTGTCGTCGATGTGTTGGGTAGAGGCGAATGATATGGTATTGCTACCTTTAACAATGATGCGGGAAGGCAAAGAAGGCAGAATCTCCCATATAAAAGCAGGTCGGGGATTGACCAGACGTTTGATAGAAATGGGATTTGTTGAGGGGGCTCTAGTAAGAATCCTCAGGGCAGATTTCAGAGGACCAGTTATGGTTATTATCAATGGCAGCAAGTATGCATTAGGCAGGGGTATGGCCATGAAGATTATGATTGATGATTGCTGAGAGTGGTAACATGAAGGACAACAAGATTACGATTGCATTGACAGGCAACCCGAATGTGGGCAAGACTACGATTTTCAACGCGATAACAGGCGCAAGGCAGCATGTCGGGAACTGGCCTGGCGTGACCGTAGAAAAGAAGGTTGGAACAAGGAAACACAAAGGCATGGACTTAGAGATCGTGGACCTCCCAGGAACTTACAGCCTGACTGCATACTCTATCGACGAGGTCATAGCGAGAGATTACATTGTAGAAGAGAAGCCTGATGTGGTTATCCACATTGTCGATGCCACGAACCTTGAGAGGAATCTCTACCTCACCACACAGTTGATGGAGCATGGGGCAAGGATTGTCATCGCCCTCAACATGTTCGATTTATCCCGTGACCGTGGAGACCAGATAGACATAGATAAACTATCCAACCTTCTGGATATACCAATAGTGCCGACCGTGGGTTCTACAGGCGAGGGCATAGAAAAGCTGCTCGATGAAGCCATTGAAGAAGTTAAAAAAGGGCCTCATCACCATCATGTAGTCGGTTACGGGAAAGAGGTTGAAAGGTACATTGGCGAACTGGCGACCATCATCCAGAAGGATGAACGACTCTCTGAGAAATATCCTCCAAGGTGGATGGCCATCAAACTGTTAGAGAACGATGAGGAAGTATTGAAGAAAGTCAAGGGTTCAAAAATCGAGTCTGATATCAAGGACAAGCTGAAGACGATTGATACTGACGAGCTGGAAGCCCTGATGGCAGACAAAAGATACGAGGCCATAGGAGCCATACTCCCGCAGACTTGTTCCACATGCGTACCAAAAATGTCTGTTTCTGACATGATAGATAAGGTTGTTACCAACAAGTATCTGGGCATACCGATATTTTTGGCCTTGATGTGGGGGGCGTTCGAGATCACATTCACGTTCGCAACGCCATTCATGGAAATAATCGATATGGGCATCGGATGGCTGGCCGGTGCCGTATCAGGCATGGGGTCCGGATGGCTCCCTTCACTTCTCGGTGATGGGATAATCGCTGGCGTGGGTGCGGTTCTAATATTCCTACCAAATATTCTCATCTTATTCTGGCTCATATCTCTTCTTGAAGACAGTGGTTATCTGGCAAGAGCCGCTTTCATCATGGACAAGCTAATGTACAATCTTGGGCTCCACGGAAAATCCTTCATCCCGATGCTCATGGGATTTGGTTGTAATGTTCCTGCAATAATGGCTACAAGGTCGATAGAGGATAGAAAGGATAGAATGATCACCATACTTGTCAATCCTTTTATTTCCTGCGGTGCCAGACTCCCTGTTTACGTGTTATTGGCCGGAGCGTTCTTCGGAAGAGCCGCTGGCAGTGTGATTTTTTCATTGTATGCTTTCGGAATCCTGGTTGCCATACTCTCCGCCATGCTGTTCAGGAAGACCTTGTTCAAAGGAAAGCCATCACCCTTTATCATGGAACTCCCGCCTTACAGACTGCCCACACTTAAAACAAGCGTAATTCACATGTGGGAAAGAGGTCAGATGTACCTGAAAAAAGCCGGAACCATCATATTATTGGGCGTAGTGTTCATCTGGTTATTGGCCAGTTTACCAGCCGGTGTGGAATACGGAAGTGAGGGCAGCTATGCAGGAGTTTTAGGGAAGGTCATAGCGCCTATATTTGCGCCTCTTGGCTTTGACTGGAGAATAGCCGTTGCGCTGATATTCGGTTTCGTGGCCAAGGAGATTGTGATAGGCGGTCTAGGCACCCTTTATGGGGTCGGAGAAGATGAGGGGGCCCTTTCAGACACTTTAGCGGATTCTGAATCGTCAGGCATCTATCCTGCCAATGCTCTTGGCTTGATGGTGTTTACCTTATTGTACATGCCCTGTATTGCGGCCGTTGGCGTAATAAAGAAAGAAACCGGCTCCTGGAAATGGACATTATTCGCATTAGCGTATGGCACGATATTAGCATGGGTTGCCGCATTTATAATTTATCAAGTTGGAAGCGCATTGGGATATGGTGGTTGAAATGGCGGTAAGCAGTGAAAATAAAAACAAAATGGCGTTTGCATTGATGGTAGGAATAATTTATATCCTATTTGGAATCATCCAGATGATCGTAGGTTTGGGGCTGGAATCAGGAATAACCGATGCCCTGCTCATACCGGCTGATATCTTTGGCGGTTGTGTTCTTCTTGTAATCGGTGCCATATTCCTTTATGGCTACAAAGAGCTGAAAGCTGGGACTAACGATGGCGTCGCATTCATCTATTTCGGGATACTGCTGTCACTGGTCTTTGTGGTCATCTATCTCCTGATAATGGGCGCTGATGCATTATGCACATATGGCTTGGGAATGGAGGACTTAGAGAGTTGGACACCACTGGACGATGTGAAACCTGGATTGTACTTGGGAATCCTAGCCCTCATGGGTTTTCTCGCCTGGAAAGACAAATTCACACTTAGAGGTGTTTCGAAGGCCGGAGCATAGAGAGGGTAAATAATGATAAAAGAAATCTTGAAACTGATGTCCAAAGGAGATTTCAGTCTTATTGAAATGGCCCAGAACCTGAGCATAAGCCAGGACGAATTGAAAAATCGAATGCATATGATGAAACATATGGGTTACATAACAGCAGAAGATGTAATGGACACTAGGGCAAATGGTGGCTGCGCCCTCTGCCCCTCTGCAAAAACGTGCTCTGATGTGCCTAGGACCATGAGCATGAAAATCGTTACGTACCAGCTCACGGAGAAAGGAAAGAGGGTTTGTGGGATATGATGGAAACCATGATGAAAATTTACATGATGGCAATATATGAAACAGGTGGAGAAAAAGAATTTGTAAGAACCTCAGATGTTGCAAAGGTGTTAGGGTATAGTCCTCCTTCAGTTACTGAAGCCTTTCACAAGATGGCAAAAGAAGGCGTTGTAGAGTATATACCTTATCGAGGCGTAAAACTTACAGAGAAGGGAAAAAAGATTGGCGAGAAAACTATAGCGAGACAGAATACACTCAGAAGACTTCTATTGTGCATAGGTGCACCACAAGACTTGGCAGAAATCGAATGCAAGAAGCTTGAACCGGTAATGACTGATAGGTGCATTGAATATATTCGTAATTTTCTAAAAAACCAGGAGGGGCAGAATGACTAGAAAGAACTGGGCAATCGAAATCCTTCCAAGAGCCCTCTGGGTCGTTCAAGGTGTTTGCTTGTATTTAGGGCAGCATTTCACTAACTGTCCACCAATATCAGCCTCGAATGCTGGAATTCTTTTCTTGGGAACACTCTTAACGGCGGGTGGATTTATCTTTTGGATGTACGTGGGTTACTACATGCGCCATGCCTTTTTTGATAAAGAGTTGGTAACAAATGGGCCATTCAAATATGTGAGACATCCGATGTATGTTGCCATTTATATCATGCTCTCTGGGGTTGGGCTTTTGTTTTTCTCTTTGGCCTGGTTTGTAATCATGGCAATATTTATTCCAATATGGTACATAGATAGCAGAATTGAAGAGAGGCAAATGATAGGGCTGCATGGGAGAGATTATTTGGATTATAAAAAAAGAACTGGAATGTTCGTGCCGAGGGTAAGATGGTAATCTCCAGAGAAGTAATCATTAAGTACAATCCTCTCATTATCATCTCCGAATATAATTCGGCAATCCAAAAATGGCCGGGATGAACATGGCAACAGAAAGAAGCGAAGATTATTTAGAGGCAATAGATTCCATAATTGGACTAAAGGGATATGCCCGAGTAAAAGATGTTTCTGAGATTTTGGGAGTGGGGCCTTCCAGCGTCACAGAGATGTTTCAGAAGTTGAGTGAAGACGGATATATCAATTACGAAAAATATGGCGGAGCCACATTAACCTCTAAAGGAAAAAAGATTGCCAAAAACACTAGGAAGAAACACCAGATGCTCCAAGATTTTCTTTTAATCCTTGGTGTAGATGATAAAATTGCCGATATGGACGCCTGTAGGGTGGAGCACGTTTTGAACCCTGAGACATTGGATAGATTGACGAAGTTCGTCGAGTTCGTTCAAATTAAAGAAAAGGAACCGAGGTGGCTGGAGCATTTCAATTATTATTATGAGACCGGGAGATATGTCGAGTGTACCCGAGATACCAGTGATGAGTGTCCTGTTCATGGAAAAAAGGGTAATAAAAGCAAGTGATGAACAATTGTCATGTAGACGAGTCTGTCAACTTTTTAGTGAAAGTAAGGGGCTAGGGTGCTATTAATGCGCATCTGGCTTCCGATAAAAACGCCATCCGCCTAGACCATTTATACTTGTATGTAAACAAAGACCCTATCATTTTTGGATAAAAACTTAGACCCTAGACCCTCACTATTAATCTCAATATCACTTAATTCTTGACAAGCTCATGTAGACGCAAGACTCTATGAGTTATTCACCCTTCCAGCACTTTCTTCGCAGTAATCCCAATGTCTGCAGGCGAGTCGCAGACAGTAACGCCGGCATTTCTCAGGGCTTTCTTTTTCTCAGCAGCTGTTCCTTTACCACCAGCGATAATGGCGCCGGCATGGCCCATGCGCTTTCCTGGGGGTGCAGTGCTTCCTGCTATGAATGCGACAACCGGTTTTTTCATGTGTTTCTTAATATATTTTGCGGCGATTTCCTCGTCTGAACCACCAATTTCTCCGATGAGGGCGACCATATCGGTTTCAGGATCATTGTTGAAAAGTTCCAGAGCGTCCTTGTGCGTGGTTCCTATGATGGGGTCACCGCCAATGCCCAGGCAGGTGCTCTGTCCTAAACCGGCATTGGTTATTTGGGCGGCAACTTCATACGTCAGCGTTCCAGAACGGGAAATCACGCCGCATCTTCCAGGGTTGTATATCTCCACTGGCATGATTCCCAGTTTGCCAATTTCCGGGGTGATGATGCCAGGGCAATTCGGCCCTATCAATCTGGTCTTGCTATGTTTCAGTAATTGCTTGACTTTCAGCATGTCCAGCGGTGGAATACCCTCGGTAATAAGGACAATGAGGTCTAGCTTTGCTTCAATTGCCTCGATGGCCGCATCAGCGGCAAATGGAGCTGGAACAAAAATAATTGAGGCATTGGCTCCTGTTTCAGCCACCGCATCCTCAACAGTATTGAATGCAGGCAATCCGAGAACATCCTCGCCAGCCTTTCCTGGACGAATACCGCCCACAAGTTTTGTCCCGTATTGGAGCATTCGCTCTGCATGGAACTGTCCCTCCTTTCCCAGGCCCTGAACTAATGCCCTTGTCTCGCCAGTTAGAAGAATTGACATTTATGCACCTCCGGCAAGTTCTACTGCCTTTTCAGCAGCTTCCCTAAATCCAGAAATAGTATGGAATGGCAGACCAGAATTCTGAAGTATTTCGATGCCTTCCTTGGCGTTCGTACCTTCCAGGCGCGCCACTATTGGCACTTCGACATTGCCAATATTTCTGATGGCCTCCACCACGCCTGTCGCAACCCTGTCACATCGGACTATTCCACCGAATATATTTATCAGAACGCATTTTACGCTTTTGTCCATCATCAGTATTCTGAAGGCGTTTTCCACTGCCTCACTGGACGCGGTTCCGCCGACATCAAGAAAGTTCGCGGGATTGCTGCCCGAAAGCTTGATGAGGTCCATGGTCGCCATGGCCAGGCCAGCGCCGTTCACCATGCAGCCGACCGAGCCTGAAAGTTTTATGTAATTGAGATTGTGTTTGGAGGCCTCAACCTCAAGCGGGTCCTCCTCGTTGAAGTCCCTGAGTTCTGAGTGTCCTTTATGCCTGAAGAACGCATCGTTGTCCAGGTTAACCTTCGCATCCAGTGCCAATATTTTTCCATCCTTGGTGACCACGAAAGGATTTATTTCTGCCAGGGTGAGGTCTTCGGATACGAACATCCTGTAGAGGTTCTGAATGCATGTTACGCCGTCCTTGTGCGCCTGGCCCTCCAATCCGAGTCCGAAGCAAATGCTCCTTGCCTGGAAAGGCATCAGGCCAACGGCTGGATCGATCCAAGTCTTATGAATCTTCTCCGGTGTTTTGGCCGCGACCGTTTCTATCTCCATACCGCCCTCGGTTGAAGAAATTATTACAACTTGCGACCGTTCCCTGTCTATCACTGCACCCAGGTAGATTTCACGCGCGATGTCAGAGGCGGTTTCGACCAATACCTTCTGGACTATCTTGCCCTCCGGGCCTGTCTGGTGGGTGATCAGGTTCATTCCGAGAATCTGCTTCGCAGCGGCCTCGGCCTCTGATGAATTGGAGGCTGGTTTTATCCCGCCGCCTTTCCCCCGCCCCCCTGCATGTATCTGCGCTTTCACCACGTATGGACCGGGAATTGATTCGGCAATCTGCTTGGCTTCCTCGGGGGTGCTGGCCGCACGGCCCTCTGGCACCGGTATGTTATATTTTCTGAAAAGTTCCTTGGCCTGATATTCATGTATCTTCAATCTAACACCTCTGGACTTGTATCTTTCATCCAACCATGAGTCTTACCACATAAATAATTGTAACTATTAATCACGTTCTGGATACTTTAATGCTTTATTTATCACATTTCCCAGATAGATACTGTATTTTTGTATAAATTTTATACCATGAATTATTCAATGCCATAATTATTAAATAGATAACAAACCTATTACGAACATTCCAAATTACAAAAAGGAGGAAAATAAATGTTAGTATTGATCAGATTGTATCCTAAGGGATCGTTAAGTGACATGTGTAAAATGGTCGAATCCGAGAAGAGGAATCTCTACTGGGATGATGTAACGCCGCTATATGCAATCAGGCAGGAGGGGAAGGAATATTTGAGCATCGTACTGGATGTTAAAAACCTCGATGCGATTGAGAAAATGTTCGTCAAAAGCCTTAACGCAATGGCAACGGTACGCGAGACAAGGACAATTCCCATAATGAGCCCGATTTATTTCCCGCTACCGGAAGGACATCCAAAGGATCTCCAGAGATACCTGATGTACCTCAGGGTAGAACCCGGCAAGTACGACTCTGTTTACAATAAAATCA
>JAUSPR010000010.1 GCA_030655715.1 Thermoplasmata archaeon | reverse complement strand
GGGGCAAACTTCAGAAGACTGAACTCTTACTCTCATTCAGAGACCTAACCTCTTATCAACAAAATCATCTGTTCATAAAAATCCTATCTCTAGGGAAACCGTAAGATTTCCCTGTTGAATAAATCCCAGTAGTTAAAAATGTAAGATTGGAGGCCGGTTCACGGCCTCCATTGTTAGATTACGGCTGTGGCGGTTGCTGCTGGTCGCCGCCTTCTATTGGCCTTCTGACGACCTTTTTAATCGGTTTCCTGACTATGCGCCTCACCTGGTCGCCTCCAGTTGGCTTCTCGAAGTCAAAGTTGCAGATCGGGCAGACCTTCTCTGTCGCATTAACTTCCATACCGCAGGACGGGCAGCCTTTCTTTCCAGTTGTTGCAGATTGCTGAACCGGTACGGGCGCAGCTTGTGGAGCGGCCTGTGTCTGTTGTGGAGCGGTTTGTGCTGGCGGTTGCTGCCTGACAGGTGCTGCTCCTGGCTTTGCCGCCTCAGGCTTCTTTTCCTGTGGTGGGAGCTTTCCTTCCGGTTTCTTCGGAGCTGCTTTTTCTGGCTCTCCCATAACTGTTCCGCATTTGTGGCAAATCTTGGCAGTGACGCTGTTCTCTGTCTCGCAAACCGGGCATGGTCTTGAACCCATGCGCTTCATCTCCTCTTCCTCCTTGAGCCAGAGGTCGAAGGTAATGAATGTCGGTTTTGCAGCCCACCAGGCCTGGAACTCGGTCTCTGTGAATTCTTGTCCTAGGTCCTGCTTTGCCTCAGTTCTGAACTTCCTGACAATGTCGTCAAACTGGCGCTTCATTTTTGCCTCGTAGTCGTCAAGGTTCTCGGTGCCAACTGTGAACTCTGTTCCGCACTCCGTGCAGTTCTTCACATCAATCGGCACCCAAGCACCGCAAACACTGCACTTGGCCACTTCGGTTTCGAATTCAACGGCGCACTTGGGGCATTTCTTCGCGCTCTCAGGTATGAAAGCACCGCACTCGCCGCACTGGACTGTTTTGCCAAGTCCGACGAAGTACAGGTAGGCAGTGATGACAACTATGGTTACCACGACCAGGATGATTATTACAATGATTATCCACCATGGGAAGACGTCCGCCGGGGCAATTCTGAACCAGCCGGTTGCAGAATTCACATTGTTGCCTGACACTTGTACAGTATAATTTCCGACTTCGGAAACCGGTAGGGTAGCGCTGAAGAATCCGCCAGCGGTTGTTGTAACATCTATTGCGCTTCCTGCCAGATTCGTGATCTCGATTGTGACCAGAATGCCAGGTACGCCAAGTGTTGGGTTATCCTCGCGGACAACGAAACCCGTGACAAGTACTCCGGTTGTTTCACCTTCTGTGTATACATTGGCCCATTTGCCCTCTATCTCGGTAGCTGAAGGTAGTTGCAGCTTCACGAATAGGTCCGGAAGAATAACTGTTAGTGACATTGTGCCATTATTGTTCAGCTCGCTGTACTCCTCGATATCTCCAATTATTGGGGTTATATCATCATACTCGATTACATCGGTACTATTGACATCCGGGTCGGCAGTTATGTATAGATTGTAAAGGCCCACATCAATTCCGGTGCAGTGAATCGTGAGAATCATTGTTTCTCCGCTTGCGATTGCCAAAACCGTGGTATTTCCGATTCTTCCTGTATACACCTCATGTCCGGAATTCCACATCTGCCTTGTGGTGTTCCAGTCATCCTCGCTGGAATAGATGCCAAAGGTGGAGTTGACAGCCACGTTTAATCCATTGTTTCTGACTGTGACATTAAGGTCGAATACTGTATTTGCAGTTATCTCGGTTACATTGTTAGCTAACTCGTAATTAACAATTTCCAGGTCTGGCCTGTTATCATAAACTGTGAAAGCCGTGTTCATCTCATTGCTTACCAGATTGTTGTCAGCATAGGCAATCGCTCTGATATTGTGTATCTGCTGCAGCCCATTTGTCGGGGCCGTCCAGGTCAATGTGGCGTAGGTATAGCTTCCTGTTGTGATGCTCGAAATTATGTTCGATGTTCCGATGAGCTGTGCTCCATCGTAGAACCTGACAAACACGGTGCTTGCAAATAACTCGCCCAGGTTGTTCACGCGGGCTCTTAATGTGACTTTTGTTCTGTTGTATGTATCTGGTATGGGTGTTCCGCCACCTATGCTTATCTCTGCCAGATTCGTACCCTCGATTACCTGCAAGCTCTGGATATATAGGTCAGGGTATTCATAGACATGAAGTTCCCTTGGCCAGACACTGTTGTCATTATTGCCCTCATCGACTTCTGGAATGACGTTTGCCTCGTCAATGACTGCCAATATGTAGTAAGTGCCATTCACGGTGAATGTCACCGGAATGGAAACCACAGTCGGTGCCGAGGGGTTGGCCGGGATTAAGGCCGCGGTTGCGTTTCCAAGGAAGGTGCCATTGGTGGTTGAGAACGAAACCGTGACATTGGTCGCATCGAGGTCTCCCATGTTCCAAACATTGGCATAGATGCTAAATTCTTCGTCAATCAACGGGTAGGTCTCGGAGAACCAGACATCATAATACTGAATTATAGCCAGGTCGGATTGCGAAGTGATGTTTATCCAAGTGTAGTTTTTGTTATTGTTCTCGTCCTGTTCCTTGACAGAATCCAATGGATCGACAAAAACCGTGATATTGTGCCAGCCGATGTCATCGATGCTGTCCCAGGTCCATGGGAAAAAGACTGTCTTGTTCTCACCCGGTGCCAGGGTCGGAATATATTCCGAGTGGATATTACTGGTTGTATTGTCAAAGATATCATCGAACCACACCATGATGCCGTTTGCAACTGCATCGCCGGCATTGGTTACGGTGGTGTTTATCCAGACCTCATTTCCGCGTCCGACACTGGTGTTTCCTTCAATTGGCCAGACAGTTATCGGCGGGTCCAGGTCAGGGAGGACGTTCTCAAGGATTATCTCTCTCTTTGAGATTGCATCTGCTGACAGCATGCCCGTGGGTGTAAAGATAGAGTAAGTGGCAAGACCGAGACTGGTTGTTTCATTGTGGACAATGCCCGAGTTTAGCGTGTATTCGGTCACTAAGGAGTATGAAGCATAGTGGGCTAAAATATTGTATTCAAGATAATCGCTCAGTAAAAATGTTTTAAACTTGCCAACATTGTTCGTGACGCCCGACTTGCTTAGTATAGAGCCCCAATCATGATCCTGGTTGGTCAGCCATACATTGACATTCTCAAGTGTGTTTGCAGGTGTCACCCCGTCCTTGACTGTCACCTCGACCAATCTATAAACCCAGACCTTGGAACTGTCCTTTGGCACAATACTGAAAATATTCGAAGGAGAATAACATCCCACGAGAACCGCCTCGGAGGTTCCATTGAAATCATCAAGGTTCTTGCCGAAGGATGTGCTCCAGGCATTCAGCCTGATATTGGCATCCGGCGCAGTGTCGAAGTTGCCTCCCAGCACCGTACCGTTGAATGTTATTTCCGCATCGTTATAGGCTATCATATCTACCCAGCTGGTGGTTGAGGAGTCGGTCATGGTGAAGGCCGCTTTATCCTGCAAGTATATCTTAATTGGCATATTGCCCTGGGTTTTCAGGTCCACATTATCCAGGACAAGCCTTCCGTTGTCCCTAACGATTATCTCGTAAGGCGCATTACCGGAATAGGCCATCAACATGGCTGCATTGGAAATTCTCAGGAAACCATTGTCTTCCACGATAATGAAATCGTTGACTGTCAGGGCCTCGCTCACACCGCCGTCCATGTTCACGATCTCATTTCCGTTGACTATGAGGCCGGGGGAACCGAACGGTCTCGGCAGGATGAGGGAGCTCAGTTGCACCGGTTTGATAACAACATTGTCCTCCGGCATGATGTTCGGCACCGGTTTGAAATCGCAAGTCGTCATGCTCACGAATTCGACGCTGGTTGCATTGGTGTAATTCACCCTGATATCATATTCCCCGACATGGTCCCCGTTGGGAAGCACGGTCAGTGTGTTTGTATTATTGATAAAAGTGGTCAGAAGCGGTAGCATGGCTTTTCCGTTTGCTCTGGTAATGTTATAATTCGCTACAGTGACACCATACATGCGTCCAAGGTAATCTGTTACTCTCTTTTTCGCATTGGCCCAAGTCGAATCCGAATCGCTGGTGAGGTTATTTATGCGAGATACCTGGTTCACGAATGTCTCATTTGTGAAATGGAAAGAAGCGTTCACATAAGCGCCCGGAACAGCCTTGCTGTACCTGTCTGTCACGTCAACTTCCAGCCACTTGTAATAATAGGCTTCTGAACCTGCTTCCACCCTGAATGGCATATAATTAGTTGCGACCGCGCCGACCGGTATCTCGGTGAAATCCGGAATTCCAGGGGTTCCAAGCAATGACTCATCCTCGCTGATTGTGGTATTGTACATGAACAGGTTTGAACCGTTCTTCAGGTCAAACGCGTTCTTGAAACCGAACTCGTCCGTGAAGGAACACCAGTCCACGCTCACATAGGTGTTTATGACAGTCATGTCGGTATTGTTCACGGTAATCATCGTGGTGTAATTGTCGTATTTTGGTATGAGGGTGACATTTAATTGTATTAAATCAAAGCTTATATTATTAGGACCACCTACTGAATTATCCTCGTAGCTTGTAAAGTTGAGTCCAAGTTGATTGATAAAATTAAAGGTGTTAATATTTGATGAAATATCAACCTCTATAGCAGTATTTAATGTCTGATCTTCTAAAATTTGACCCGCAGGAGTTGAACCAATATATCCTGGAACATAATACCAAAAGCAATTTTTTGATTCATTTCCAGAAGTAAAAGTAAATCCTGGATTGTTGTATACTATATATAGAATAGTCGAAACAATTTCATATTCAACATCGTTAAAGGGTAGAATGTCAAATCCTGTGATATTAATTGTTTGTGGCCATCCATTAAGACTGTAATAATTACTATCTCCTAGTGTTAAAATATCACTTAAGTTTCCAGTTCCATTACTGGGAGATAAATCGTCTGGGTGGAGAATTACAGGTTTCGGTATAGGTGCTATAAGCCCTGCCTCCTCATACATCTCATCAATCCTCGAATCAGCAATTGTCACATTGTCACAATTATAAAAGTTCATTATCGGCCCATCGTCCTGAGTGTCTGTCAAATCCCTCGGAGTGCCTGTCCACCAGTTATCTACAACACCCCTGAAGGTCGGAAATGCCAACGCATAATCAGTGAGGAAAATCGCGGGCTCAAGGCTCGTTATCCAGGAGTCGTTGATGTAGGTACGTGTGCCTGTGACGTTCAACCAGCCCGGGAATGCAAGAACTGAATTTCTGTTCATCTCTAATGTTGCATTCTTAAATGTCATCTCGAACATGGGGTCCCACATTGCCTGGGGGGTAGCGCCGGTCGTTATTGTGGAGTTCTCGAGAATTAGGGCTCCATTTTTGTTGACATGAATGAAATAATCCGTGTTATCGTCCTGCGGGAAATTCAACGTTGAGTTGATAATCTTCAGTGTACCGCCACTGTTGATTGTTATTCCATGATCAGCATTCATGATGCCTTCATTCTCATAAGTGATTGTTCCAGTAATAATTTCTGGTACAACCATCGGCATTGGCTGCGAGATGCTTCCGGACCCTACCTGGGCCGTGAAGATGGCCATAAAGCCGCCTGCTGCCATACACCACAGTATAAATACGCTCACAAATTTCTGCATTAAATTGGTTTTATTCCTACTCATGGGTTCACCCCGGAATCTTCCATGCCCTTTTTCCCCAACATTGCTCCGCACAAGTATTGGATATATTCAGTAATCTGTATCATATATATATAAGTTATTAATAATCGTGAATGTTTTTCAATATATTGCATAGATAAGACATCAATATTGTTGGATAGACTGCCAAGTGTTACCATTCCACACCCTCTCCGACCGTGTTCATGGCGGTTTCCCTGGCCTTGCTGACCAGCTTTTCAGCCTCGGGAAACGCTCTCCTGGCCAGTGCAGCTTCCGCTCTTGCCAGTGTGATGCGTGCCATTGTCATGTCTCCTCCGAACTCGGCTGCAGTCGTAATAAAGTCACTTGCCGCATGAATGGATCTGACGATTCCCGCTTTCCTTCCTCTGCGGGCCTTTCTGACCGTGTGTAGTATGAGAATCATCGAAATCGACCATATTATTGTCAAGAGAATGATGATGAACCCGTAATTCTCCAAAAATCCTATATTATTACCATTTATCTGTGAAACCTCAAGTTGTAATATGCTGGCCTGATTACTCAAGTTGGTGTCAAAGACCAGGGATTGGGATATGGTAGCCGTAATGCTCCAGACTCCTGGTTTCGCTGTCCAGTTAAATTGAATTTTTACGGTTTCGTCTGGTGGAAGGTCCACAAGCCTCCATCCTATTATTTCTCCACCGGCGGTTTGATTGGCAGTCAGTGTTATATTGGCCAGTATCGATTCAGTACCTTCATTTGAGCAGTTCAATGTGAACATGGAGATATTTCCTTCAAAAAGCTGGCCAGTATTTATTATGCTAAAATCGGCAATTGAAATATCACAGCTAACACTCACTCTCAGTTCCGGGTAATCTGTTGAGCCCCACTTTATCTCGTAGGGTTCAGTGATATTATTGTCCACATCCAGAAAGTAATACTCAATCAGGGTTCCATTGGCCTGCCCGGGGATTGAACCAATAATCTTATTATCTGACTGAATGGTCTGTATATTTTGCCAGGGTCCTGAATTCAGCCTGTAAACCAGGTTGATTGTCTCGCCGTTGTAACTGGCGACATTTGCCTCAATTTGATATGGGCCAGATATTGAGTTGGTTATCGGAATTTCTGAAAAGCTCAGAATAGGTCTGCTCTGAGGATATTTTGTATATTTCAGGTACTCATCCCATTGGTTTTCAGAGAACATAAGATTTGTGTAACCCAAAGAAATCGTCGATGCCAGCTGTGGGAAGTAAAGCGCCATGGACCTTGCCTCTGGATGGGCAGTGCCGCTTCCTGAAAATATCACCAGATCATTTTTGATATCCAGGAGTTTTTGAATCCTCTCAGCCACCGGACCGGAAGGCTCCAATCCAAGAAGTTCGTCAAGATACTGGAAAAAGTCCACCGCATCCTCATCGGGCACGAATGTGTCAGTGATATTCCTCGCAGCCCAAATTTTCGCATAGTCAGCATATGCAAAGTCCATGGACACATTGGCGAAATCGTTCATCAGGCCCGGGAAAGTATCCTGGAATACTTTCATGTCTATGGCTGCCTGAGTGATATAGGTCTGGGTTGTGCCGGCCAGGTAATCAGATACAATGGCGGTTGCCAACTCCTTGGGTTCCATGACCGGGTCAAGTACCAACTTGCCAAGCGAAGCCTGGTAATCCCAGCCTGAAAGCGGCTCCTTTGCCTCGGAACCGATCATTATGTCGGCTATGCCCCGGAGTTCGTAAGCAACCTCGAAATGGCCCATCGAGCAGGTGTCGAAGCCCACTATGTCCAGGTCATAACCCTGGAGCGCCAGATGAAGGTCGTTTATCTCCAATCCATTGCCCTTATCGGGAACAAAATCCCGTAAAACTCCGTCTCCATGGCCCCAGAATTCCAATAGATATTTCTTGGCCGGATAATTTTGCATTGTCCACGATACGAAATTCCTCAAAGTTGTGGAATTTGACATATCCAATTCCCTGGTAACCTGGTTTATGACCGCGCCCTGGTCATCCACGGTTGGCGATATTATCACCGAGTTGAGGCCGCCAGTGTCCTTTTGAATGTCATATATACATGAGTCTCCTGCGACTATTCCGTCAAAAAGGACTATGACATTTACGTCCTGATTGCTGCCTCCAGCCTCCATCTCGTTTATGTCAATAAAAGCCTCATTTGCCAGGCCTGCGTCCGTATCAGAGGACATGTACGTCATGATGGTCCATTCAGGAAGAAGCGCGTTTTCGGGCTCTGCAGCTATGCGAATGGCATATAAAGCGGAATCAAGGTTTAACTGGCACAATCCTTCTAAATCCGCTTCTGGCACAACCCTTTGATTGCCCAGTTCGATGGTGAAAGCCAGTGTGGAAAACTCCGAGTAGAGCCAGTCATCAGAATCTCCCGTGGTAGGGTAAAGGTCTTTTCCTTCCATTGGAGTATATCCGTTCCTCTGGGCAATGTCCCCGGCAATGGCCTGAAGAACCTGTTCTCTTGGATGAATAGTATCGATACTGTTTCCCCAGGGATAGAAAACCTGTTGACCGTATGTATGGTATGAAAGAGAGAGATTGAAGCCCTGATTGATTGCCAATTGCTGAATTACCTGGGTCTCGTTTTCGGAGAACGCTGACGGTCCGCAATAAATGTGAGATGCCGGGTCATTACTTGCCCCTTGCTGGCTCCACAGATGCCCGTAATTCCGGTTCACGTCAACGCCAGTACCCTCAGGATTTCCATCTCCATCCAGGTCAATTGGCCTTCTGTTCTTCCGCCAGAATGGGTCCACATCAAGGGCATATTCCCTGCCGTCCGGGTTGAGAAGCGGCACGAACCATATGTCGTTCGAATCCACCATCTCACGGATACTGGATGAAGAATTATAATTTTCAAGGATGTATGTCAGTATGAAAAGCGGAACCTCCACCGAGGGAAGTTCATACGCATGATGGCCGCCCATTATCAGAACATCAGTTTCATCCGCCTCCTCCTGGTACGGGTTGTCGCTGACACGCATGACAATTATGTCCCGACCCTCCCAGGTATGCCCCAGTACCATCATGTTGCAAATATCGGAGTGGGCTTCGGAGAGATTTTGCAGTTCCTGTTTTATCTCTTCATAGTCATGATAACGGTCGAACGCGAATGCCGGATTTGCGCGTTCCTCCTGCAGTGTGACATTGACAGGCTGCAGGTCGCTTTCATAAGGCAATAGGCTGCCTCCAAAAGACAACGCACTGAATACAAACATGGATACCATGGCCAGAGCAAGCAATCGTTTTTTCATGTCCACTCCCGCCAATCCCTCAATTGTAGATTGTTGCCTGTATTCTGCCAATCACCCAATCGAAAATCCGTCAATCGCCAATCCCTCACTCCACGACCTCCCAGCAACCGCTTTTCGTGGAACCAACACGTTTTACCTTTCCAGTTTCTTTCAATTTTGACAATTGCATTTCCACAGCTCTTGAGGTAATCCCGATTTCATGCGATATTTGTTTTGCAGTTATCTCGGGATTGGCTCGCATCAGATTAATGATTATATTCGAAGTCTTATTCGAAGTTTCTTCCGAAGTTTCTTCCGAAGTTTCTTTTCTGGTTTTTCCCCGTCTGGATTCCATGCTTTCTCTTTGGAGATTTGGTCTTTTAAAAACTATGGAAAACCAGTTATCATCGGTTTCTATCTCTGGTTTTTTCAACCCATATTTTTCCATTGCCATGTTCATTCGTAAAATACCAGTGCCTGCTTTTTCTACCAAGTCCATCCTCTGCATGAGGCCGAACAGCAGGTTGTTCCTGGACAGGCTCTTTTTGCCCAGGTCCTCCTTTCTGAGGCCCTTGACCAGACCGCCCGGATTTGTTATCATCACCCTGTCCGAGAATATCTCAACCAGGATGTTGGCGCCGGTAACAAAATAATCCCTGTGGGCGATTGCGTTGAGCAGCCCCTCCCTCAGGGCGTTTTCCGGGAGTTCCAGTTTTTCCTCCCTGGGACCCCCCTTTATAATGTACTCTGTGTTCAATTTTGAATGTAGGTATATTGTGGCACTATTGAAATTCGAGAGCATGTCCGTATCAAATTCTTTCCTATCCAGTATCTTGTATTTCGTATCCCCCCGATACAGAATGCATGTTATTGTCGCCTGGGGATGGAATTTTCCTATTCTCTGGCAAAACAGCAGGACACCTGCATTTTTCAAATGTCTTCCCTCTAACAGAAAGAGATTCTCAAGAATATGCTGTTTGCCTATGACTGGACTTATCCCTGCTCGCTCCAGAAATGTCCCGAAGCTGCGTGTATTGAAATCATTTTCAATGTCGAATCGTGTGTTTATTTTCTCGTCGAACAGAATCATGCCTTCCTCTTGGAAGAATCTCCTTATCTCCTCACGCTTCAGCTGCTGGGAATTCGCACCGATTCTTAAATAAAATCTCCCGCTGGTCGAGTATGGTTTTCTCGTTCCTTCGGTTACTTCGACTACCAAGATGTTCTCAAATCCTTCGACATCCAATATGACCGGCGGGTCCATGTTCCGGCCAATGTCCTGGATTTGCGATTTCAACTTGTTGGTGATGGTGATTCCCTTTATAACACAGTCATCAGTCACTCCCAGTAATATTGTCCCGCCATTGGCATTAGAGAACGCACAGATATCTTTCGCAATCCTATCCGAGGGGGATTCCTTGAACTCAAGGTTGTAACCCTCGCCGGATTTGATAATGAGTTTGATGTGCTCCCTTAAATATTTCATATGTTCAACCCGATTTCGCACGATGTCTTTATCAGTTTTCCATAGGTTTCCTTCCTCGTTCAGCGATGCAACACTACTAACTGCTATAGTTTCACCGAATACGTTCACATCGTCAATGAAGAACCTTGTCGAATTCCATGCTATTTGTGTAATTCGCCAGTCCTTCATTGACTCCGTTCCTTATCCGAATATGGTTTCTCCATAGACATTCACATCGTCGATGAAAAATCCTCCGAATCCCGGGTCCGGGAAATTGTTGTTGTTGTTATGAGGATATTCTACAGTCGGAAGATTGTTGTCCACCATGCGGAACCTGATTATCACCTGACTTCCGCTCCAGGGTGTGATGTCGATGCTGAGCCTGCTCAGGCTGCCTGCGCTTACCCAATATCCATCCGTGGTATAATTTCCCTGGCCTGAATCGCCGATTCCGGTGTAGGCCTTTCCGTCAGAGAGGTTTCCATCCTCTGCATCTGAGCCGGTGCCGGATACGCCCCAGGTGGTTCTGATTCCCAGGTTGAGTGCCAACCATGTCACACCGCCATCCCTGCTAATCTCCACTCTGAAACCGTCCGGCGGCGCGCCTGAGTTCTGGTTGAAGTTGAACTTGAAGTATGCGCTGAGATACGCTGCCTTGGCATTTGTCAGGTCGATTGGTTTAGTCATCAGGGAATTGTCTATTCCGGTTCTTACTTCTTCCGTAACAGGGTCCATGTTGCTCCACGCGTAATCTCCACTGTGGGCACTCCATGTATAGTCATCTGTAATATTGGTCATTTTCCAGATGTCCTTTGTATTTGCGAGAATGGCTGTACTTTCGGCCCTGGAAACATCCAGTTTCACGTCGTCGATGTACCAGCCAACGCCGGTGCCGCCGCCGAATTGCATGTATTTCATGGCCATCCTCACGTTGCCCTTGAAATAATCCGGATTGCCTGTTCTCTGCAGACCCAACGTTTCTATGAACGGCATCACATCAACACTGATATGGTCCCAGCTGAACGTATTTCTTCCGCTGATGCCGTTGAAACACCATTTTATCAGATTGCCGAAATCATCATTGATAGTATAACCGTAGTAAATTCCGCCGGTGTAAGCCCCGGGCGGGATTATGTACAGGAATTTCCACAAAGAATCGCTCGGGTCCCGCACTTCAACTCCGATGATGCCGCCGTTGCCCCCGGACAGCATATTGTACTTGTGCCAGAACGAGAATGTGGCCGATTCGTACTCGCTCAGGTCGAAGGCCGGAGATACAGCTTTCTTGTCAAAGTTATCCGCCTTGGTCCCGGGCGCGGGTGTGGATGAACGGGTCTGGTTGAAACCGCCGGAACCGATTATCTGGCCAATGGTCTCGAAGATGTCCTCCAGGTCTTCGGGATTTGGAGCATAGAAGTATTCAGCTCCCGAAGTGTTGGAAATCCTCCAGAGATTGTATTCATTGGTTCCGGCATCAGACCCGTCAGTAATATGGGTAGTTGAATCCTGAACACCGTTACCGGGATACACTGCAAGAGGGTTTTTATTAGGGGGGTCATGATGCTCGAGAGCAAGTCCGACGGTATAGATCGGAATATCTGAATACAGTAATCCTTTCCTTGTAAGGTCTATTTGATTTCCATCGTTGGTATCCCAAATTCCAGGGTATGCAGCAGTATAAGGTGCTGTATATTTTCCTCTGAAATAACCCACACCAGTATAATCATAAATAGGATATGTTGGAGCACTCATGTTATCTCTTGGTGCCCATTCATCACTGGCAGCGTCAAATTTGGAGCTATCTCTGGATGCTTGATCAGATGCTTTAAGGTCACAACCATCTGACAGAACAACCAGAGCAGGAACGTGTGAAGCATATATTAGAAGAGCTTTTGCAACTTTCACGTCTTGATAACAACTCCCAATAGCATCCCAAAGGACAGTATGCTGTCCATTTGCAATATTAGCAATATTCTCGATGACGATTGCTCTGCCGCCACCGCTCAATGATGTAACATTAAGGATTCGTATCTCGCTATTTGCTTTAAATGACCATATCCCTACAGCTGAATCGTCGGTAAGAGAATCCACCAAAGTTATTGCGGCCAGTTTCGCAATATCAAACCATGATGTTCCGGTTACGTTAGCTCTCTTGAACATGGACGGTGAACTATCGATAACCAGCCCCAGGAGCACGTCCGCCTTCGGGCCGAACGCTCCGGTTGGCTCCTCCATGTAGAACGAATTCGGGTGGCTGTGATACTGCGCTGTGGTGTTCTCCACGCCTACAGTCCTTGTCCAGTCCCATTTTCCAGACACATTGGTGTTTACCGATGTGTAAGACGCAGTCAGGAAATCCAGCGGCCCCTCGCCGTTAATGTTCATCAGAGTGGATGCGTGCGTCCACTTGTCTGTCCCGCTTTCCATATTGTCCCAGAAGAAATAGACATAGACGCCGAACGTTACATTGTTGTTGAACCACTGGAATATCTCGTCCACCTCGCCAATCGGGTCAACGAGTATGTCAATCGTCCTCTGGCCCGCGAACAGCGGTCTCCAGATAAGCTCCGCACTCGTCATGGAATCCGGGGAAACGGAAATGGAATCCGAGCCAATCTGAGTCGTGCCGTCCATGAACCTGACCAGAAGATTTGCCTCTCCGGCTCCGACATTGTGAATTGTCGCTCTCAGGATATAGGCTCCGCCAATCTGAGGGTGCCAGTCCGATACGAAATAATCTCTTTCGGTAATTCTGACCTCTTTCCTGGTTTCTGGTTTTTCCATCCAGTGCATGAGCATGTAAACCAGTTCGTCCGTGGCATTGTTGCCAGCTAGATACGTCCCTTCCGGGCCGTAGAGTGTTCCGAGAGTGAATGCGGCAGTGAATGCTTTGTAGCTGCCGCCTTCGTTCATGACCGCGCAGGACCTGTTGGTTATGAAGCTCTGGTAGAACACGCCCTCTGCACCAGCAGTCGGAACAAGAATGTCCGCGTTCGGATTGTTCACCACTGATATGTTCATTCCATGCGATATATTTGAGTTATCCTTTCCTCTCAATGTGCCGGAAATCAGCGTATCATTCACGAGATTGTTAATACCCATGTCAAGAGATAGATTTGTGGTTGTTACGTCGCTCCATACATTGTTGCCGAACAACCAGAGCATTCCTTGATGATTTGTGAGATAGGCATCTAGATTGCTGGCGTCGTTATCGCTCAAACCGGAAGGACTTTCACCGGTCATCCATAGCACGGCACTGTAATCTTTCAGCACCACGAGTGGCGGGCCGTCCTCCCCTTCCGGAACCACGTATGTTGTGTTCGGTCCATTGGGTGCCTCGTAAGTGTAACCGAGCCTGTTTAGAGATTCGGTAAGGTAAGCTGTGTCATTCGTCGGGACACCGGTGCTGTTAACATTGTTCGAGCTGGCATCATCATCCACGACAAGAATTCTGAATTCCACGTAGACTTCACCACTGGTTATGTATGAGGGGACCTCATTATTCTTCTCGTTGGTCTCATCGATAAGGTCGTTCGGGTCCACTTTCCATTTCAGAACATGCGTGCCCAGTTCACGAGCAATCCAGTTTGTACTGACTGTCACAGAACCGCCCCCTCCTGGCACTGTTATCTTTGGAAGGAATTCATAGGGCGCGGTATTATCATCCACGAACAGGCCATAATCTGTTTGGATATCTGTTTCACCATTGTTTCTGATGACTGCATCCACTCTCACAATCTGATTGAAGAACACAAAGCTTGGTTCTAAAACCTGCTCGGAAACTGCCAGGTCATTGCCATTCCTGAGCGTGATATTGCCAAGCCATTTCAGCACCTTGTAAGCGACCTGAGTCTGGTCGCCCGTGTCCCTGATGCGCGAGAATTCCCAGGGGAAGAATACCAACCTTGATTTCTTGATTGTTTCCTCGTAGTTGATGGCATCGGCGTAAACCGGTATTGGGTCCCTGAAAGTGATATTTGCATCTGTTCCAGGAGTAATCTGGTAGCTACTGATGTATCCCTGGGCTCTCTCTATTATAGGAATGAAAGTGGTGTTCCACTCATTGCTGATTGGATTTCCCACGATGCCCATCAAGGGATTCGTAGGCCCAAGAGGGGAGTAAGCAAAGCCCGATGCCTTGAGAACATCCGTGAAGAATGATGGTGGAATTGCAATGTCATCGTACAGATACTGGCCAATCATCCACAAACTTCCTCCCCGGCCCATGCCCACGTCATTCAGGAACGAAGTTATGTTCGCTTGATCGTGTACAGTAAGCGTTTTCACTTTTTCGTATCCGGTCATCCAGATGACCACATCATAGTTGGTCAATTTCTTCTCTCCGACATTGTACCCAGGACCATCCTTGTGCGGTCCGACAGTGTACAGGTCATATCCGAAATCTGAAGATTCCAGAGCACCTCTCATGTAGCTTACTGTGTCCAGGTCGCTCAGGTCTGGTGGGTGATTGTCATCATCCACTAGCAGAATCTTTGGAAGTACGGTGATGTCCGAGTAATTATAATTATCCTCGGGTGTGGCATCCATTGCATTAAACGGTACGGCCTCCACCATGAGAGTATGTTCACCGCCAGGACTCGCAATCCATGGTTTGACAAGGGTTATCTGTGTGGGTCCCTGTGAAACTGTGAAACTGCTGGTTCCGATAGTGGCGGTATTGGTTCCGACAATATCGTAGAAATAGACTGTGCCGTTGCAAGAACCCCCATAATTCTTTATGGTCGCGGCAATGGAAATTGTCTGGCCATGAATCGGGCTCTTGGTGCTAACCGAGATGTCATTCTCATAAATCACCAGATTTGGCTGTCCGCCAAGGTCAAGGCCAACAGCGACTCTGGCAGAGCCCATGCTCTGTATTCCGCTTATATCTCTGGCCCGAACAATGGCAATATGATATCCAATGGGCACAGCGATACTGGGTCCCATTATGGGGCCGCTCATGAAGGTTCCGTCGCCGTCCGGATCGGTCATTGGAATATTGTTGTAAGTAGAGTTGATGAAAGAGAGGTCTGCATTGACTGAGGTGACATCCAGATCACCGTCACGGTCTGAAACGTCCGCGAATATGTAGAACGGCAAACCGTATTGAATCGGGTCGAACCTCAGGCTTTCCAGGTTTGAATCCACTTTTATATTGGAAATTATCGGTCCGAAGCTGTTTCCCCTGCCCTGTATCTTGGCGCTCCAGGCAAGTGCGCCCTGTCCCTGGTCCAGGATTATGACGCTGACATCGGAATTCATATTAATTTTTGTTGCATCCCGGTAGAGCGTCCAACGTTCGCCAGTATCCCAGTTGTCATCTCCGTTATCGGTTCCTTTGTGGCCATATACACTGTATCCAAGGCCGTAAATTCGGTTATCCACACTGCCCTGAGTTGAGAGAGCAAGAGTGTAATCATCCACCGTGATGGCGATGAGCGTCCACATACCGGTCATCTGCTGACCGCCGGTATTGGTTATGTGAATGAACGCCCCAAGCGGCCAGGAATTGTTTACTGGCTCGATTGTTGCCGTGAAATCCGTGTAGACATTGTCACCGGGCGCCGGGAACTGGTCCACCATCAGGATGATGCTCGAAAAAAGCGTTACAGTGATGGCAAGAGTGAGAATCGTTCCGATAACCTCAGCCACACCGCCGCGGTCCCACATTAATTTTCTTTTTGAGTTTTTCATGGTATCACCCTATGTGAGGATTGTTTCTCCCTCTACTATCACATCATCCAGGTAGAAGCCGCCGAAATCAGGATTTACCTGATTGGCATTGTTGCTGTGCGCATAGCCGGGGTCCGAATTTGTCACGACCCTGAACCGTATCTGGATAGCGTTTCCGGAGAAGCTGGACAGGTCTATGTTGATCCTGGTCAGCGAATCCAGGCTGACCCAATAGCCGTCTGCCTGGGCCGCAAGTAGATTGGCCGCATCGGAACTGTTTATATTATAGCTGTCTGTTAAACCGGAGTACGACTTTCCGTCGCCCGGATAACCGTCCGAAGCGTCATTATCGGTTCCGGAAACGTTCCAGGCTGACCTCACTCCCAGGTTCACCGCCTTCCAGGTGATGCCGTTGTCATCCGATATTTCCACCCTGAAACCATCTGGCGGCGCGCCGCTGTTATAGTTCAAGTTGAATTTCACATACGCGCTCAGGTACGCAATCCTGGCATTCGTCAGGTCGATGGGCGTGCTCATCAGGTAATTGTCAATGCCCGGTTTCATCAGCCCGGTCAAGGGGTCCACGTTGGCCCAGCAATAGTTGCCGCTGTGGGCGTTATAGACATTGGTGAGATTCCAGAGGTCCTGGCAATTGCTGTCCGGTGTTGTTACTGAATTGGGCCGTGAAACCGTTACCCGTACGTCGTCGATATACCATCCGTAACCGGTTCCGCCGCCGTACTGGTAATACTGGAATTTGACGTGGACGCTGGAGTGCATGTCATAGGCCCCGTTCATGTGCCCGCCTGTCGAGTTGGTGACCCAGGGCAGGAGGTTAAGACTCACTTTCTCCCAGGTGAACGTGCCGCGGCCGCTGATGCCGTTCCAGCTCCACTGGATGAAAGTATCGAAGCTGTCCACGCGGCTGGTGACGTTCAGGCGCAGGTTGCCGGTATAGGCGCTGCTCGGGACCACATATTTCCACTTGAGGGGTCCTGCCGCGGATTCCTTGTATCCGACCATCAGGATGCCGCCGTTCGCGCCAGGCACCATATTGTACTTGTGCCAGAACTCAAGTTTAGCGCTGTCCATGTTCCGCAGGTCCATGGCCTTTGTCACGGCGGATTTATTCATATTGGGACCGTCTGGGGAAAGGCCGGGAGTGCCGCTTTCGCCGGGCACGGAAGCGCCGGTTGTGGCGAATATCCAGAGCGGACCAGTGGTTGTGTTTGCCCCATCGTTCGCGATCACGTACCAGTAGTAGATGGTTGACTCTGCGAGCGTACCAGGGTTGTAACTGGTTGAAGTGCCGGATGAACCAGCCAATGGCGGAGGATTGGTCGTGCCGAAGTAGATGGTGTAGTTCAGACCGTTGGGCCCGTCGTCCGGGTCCGTGCACGTCCAGCTCAGGGTCGCCGTGGTAGAGACGCCGGCGATGCTGTGCGCGGGGGATGGGTTGGTGGGGGGGTTGGGCGGGAGATTCGTGGAAGGAGTGAAGGTGATAGTCAGTTCAACGAGGTCTACTGAACACGTAGCTCTTGTACTGGCGTAAACGCCCCATATTATTTCACCTCCAGATACATAGTCGCCCCAATTCGTAGCAATATCACGTGTCATAGTGGCGTCGGTTGTAGCAGCGAAAGCCTGCGTCGCTCCAACTGTGTCCCATGTGCCGCCTACTGCATTCCAGGCGTACATTGTTCCAGTCAAAGCCGTGCTGTACTCCGCCTCGTATGTCATACTTATACCGGTTATTGTGTTCGGTAGTTCCATAATGGCCATCCAGAACTTGGTGAATATTTCGTCATTGTTTCCCGGGTCTCCGCTTGCACCCGTTCTCACATTATTGGAGGTTACAGAGTCAGTGTAATCAGAGTCAGTCCATTCGGCAGTGGTTGCTTCAACATTTGGTGTTGTAAATTCTGCATCTGATGCAAGGTCAACTGCACAGAACCAGGCTTCCGGCGGCGAAGCTCCTGCCTGTGTGACTCCTGCGAAATTGTAAACCGAAGTGGCCATCGGCTGGGGCAATACCCCCCCGCTCCGGGTCTGGGGCTCGCCCTCGAGCTGGACGATTATTATTGATTGAAAAATATTCTGGAATATGCTTTCCAGTTGGGTGGGGTCGTTGGTATAGTAGTAGTGCCCGACATTGTCTTCGAAAGTGGTGGTATTCTCTCCGTATTTCCCTCCCGCATCATGGAGGGGCAAGGGGGAGCTGTCCGCGCAGTGCCAGACATCGTATTCAATCGGGTAATTATTGCCTGCTATTGTTCTGGGCGGAGTTCTGGACCATTCTGGTTCAATTCCATCTGCAGTCGGGTATAACGGGTCATGAGTTATGCCCAGTCCTATCGTGTAAACCATGCAGGGCGGATAGAGCAAGCCCTTGGTCGGATGAGGTGCTGCGGAGCTGTATGCAGTATCACCTGCGACGACCTGGTTCCAGTTGGCGTTGGGTGTGTACACGTCATCGCTGTTCGACACTCCATCTGTCATCCCTATGACGAATTCGAGTCTATCAGATAGTTTATACGTCTGGCTGTACTGGATTGCAGAGCCCAGCGTGTCATAGAAGCAGGTGTATGTGTTTGCGTTCACCGGGTCGAGGACATTCACCCGTCCCTGGAGATAGGTCACGTTGGCTGCTGTACAGTACCGATAGGGTTCGTACAAACCCGCAACCGTGGTCTCCGAACCGGTGCCGTTGAATTTCCATATGGCCGCCCGGTCCTGGTCGGTAAGATCACCCAAGAATTGGTTAACTGCGATGACCAGTTCGTCTATTTCCGCTGACATCGATCCTGAGGTATCCAGCGCGAAAACGACATCAATGGGCATCCTGGTCGTCGTAGTCGTGCTCCCGCCCGGCTCCTGCAGCCAGGTGGCCTTGTCAAACGTGTGATAGAATCCCGGATCAGTGCAGTTTGTGATGTATTGGCTGGCGGTGTAATTCCAGTCCTTCTCGATGTTCACGCTGACCGCTGTAGTCCCGAAATATTCCAGGGGACCTTCGCCGTTGATGAGTGTAATGGTACTGCTGTGCGCCCACTTTGAGGCACCTTGTTCCATGTTGTCCCAGAAGAAGTAAACATGTATGGCCCGGGTCGCATTGTTATTGGACCACTCGAATATCTCCTTGACTTCCGCAATCGGGTCAACAAGGATGCTGATGGTCCTCGGGCCCGCGAACAGCGGCACCCATACAATCTCGGCCGTGGTATTGCTGTTCGGTGAAACGGAAATAGAATCCGAGCCAATTTGAGTCGAGCCGTCCATGAACCTTACCAGGACATTTCCTGTTGCTCCGCCCGTGTTCTGCACCTTGGCCTGGATGACATATCCGCTGCCAAGTTGGGGGTGTGGGTTCGGGTCATCCGTTATCCAGATGTCAATGTCCGCGATTCTGACTTCTATTCTGCTCTCGGGCTTGTCGAACCACCTGAGCATCATGAACACGAATTCCGCGCTATCGTTTTCATCGTCCAGCGAGGAAAGAAGCCAGGGCGTTGTCGCGACCCTGTAATGCGCGGTGCTATTGGGAGATTCGCCAATGTATCGGACCGAGTTGTACTCTGTCATGGCATTGTTTTGATAGGTGAAGCCAATACCGTCCGTGAATGGGCTAAGTATGTCCGCGTACGGGTCTCCGTTGCAGGCATACTGCATGCCGTGGGATACCATGTCATCCTCTACACCGTTGAGAATGGCAGACATGTTCTGATCGCCGTCAACCGAATTGATTTTGAGATAATTCCTCTCAAAGGCATCACTCACTGTTTCATCGATACTGGTCCAGAGCCCATTGCCCAATAGCCAGAAATTGCCTCCAATGCCCAAATATAGAGTAATATTATCTATATCATTCTGGGTTAATGGATTGACTATTTCACCGGTGACCCATATGACGGAATTGTACTCGTTTAGCGCGGTTCTATTGCTCCCTTTGCTGAAGGCAGGTCCATCATCTGTCATATCCACAGTGTAATTCTCATACAGATAGCCCAGTCTATCAAGGGCATCCCTGACTGTCTGGGAATCATTGAAGTTCCCGCTTTGATGGCTGCCATCATCATCGACAACCAGTACCCTGTAAAGCACATTCAGTTCTCCTGTTCCCCAATAACTCGAAATCTCATTGTTCATCTCATTGCTTTCTTCGATATAATTAAAAGGATCCACTTTGATTGAAATTCTATGGTATCCAATCTGCTGCGGGGTCCAGTTATAGGTGAGTGTCAGGGTATTGTCGGTTCCGTTGCCCAGGTAGAGGATTTGTTGATAGACCGGAACGATAATGTCATCATTGTCTAAATCCGTAATTCTCAACTGATAGTAAAGGCTGTCAGCACCCGTGTAGCTCGATAGACCATTGTTACGCACAATGAACTTGATAGTTACCTGCTGCTTGTAGAACACGGTTTCCGGTTCTATGGTTTGTTCTGAGATGGCCACGTCCTGAGAGAACGTCATATTGATTTTGCCAAGCCACAGTATTGCTTTGTAGGTGTATTGGGCCTGCGTTGCCGTATCCTTAATCCTGGAGAAGCCCCAGGTCTGGGCGAGCATTCTGGAATCTAAAATAGTATCGCCTGAATAATCATCGGAATCATAGGTGAGCGCATATATCGTGGTGTTTGAACTGTCATTCAATGCTATTCTTGGTATGTCCGTGATTTGTGTATATTTCCAGTAATAGACATTGCCCGTGCCAGCAACGCGTTCCACCGTGTTGATGGGATTGTCAGCAAAATAATCGGTTACGGGATGTGGTAGATTTCCGTAGAGAGGCGGAAGGGAAAGGACAGCCGATGGCATTTGAGCTTCAGGGATGTGTAGGTACATATCGGCGAATGCCCTGAGTGTCGGGCCATTCACTGCGTCCCAGGCCTCTTTCCAGAATCCTTGGCTGATCAGCCAAAGGCTGCCGCCGTTGAGGCCGGCTACCACCGTGCCACTCGGATTGCCCGTGAGATATTTCTGAAGGTTGGTCACATCATCGGTTCCCAATGTTCCCACCGTAAGTGTCTTGGTCTCCCTGTACCCTGTCATCCAGATGACCACATCATATTCCATTAAAGGATAATCACCGTAATCGTAGCCAGGGCCGTCTCCTGCGCCAACTATGACATATTCATAGTTGAAATCGGCAGCTTCGAGCGAAGCCCGCATGAATGATACGGTATCGCCATCGCTCAGGTCATTGACATGGCTGTCATCATCGACCAGTAGAATTTTCGGCATAACCGAGATATTGGTGTAGTTCTGATTATCTGAAGGGAAAGGGTCGTAGAAATCCGACGGATGATAGGACTCGTTCACGGTTGCATTGACGATTATCATGTGAAGACCGCCCGGCGAGGCTTTCCATTCGATTTTCGCGTCCTGCTGACCGGACATTGGAACTAGAATAGTAACCGGGTCCGGGCTGCCGTCACCGGTAGTGTCCTGATTGATTAAATTGGTACTGATTTTGTAGTCCATGTAGAACCAAACATCGACATATGCACCGGCACCACCAATGTTTAGTATGGTCGAGGTGATGGTTATTGTATCACCGTTCGTGGGTCTGGTGTTAGTAAAGGTGATGAATTCGTACTTGTGAGTTATTACATTGTCCGCTTTCACAACAATTTGCGGTTTTGCT
>JAUSPR010000008.1 GCA_030655715.1 Thermoplasmata archaeon | reverse complement strand
TCAAGCATATCAACCTGCCAAAAATTCCTGTGAAGAATGTCATGATATCAGACCCAGTCACAATATTCAGAAAAACCAGCGTGAGCGAAACCGCCAGAATAATGAAGAAACATGATTTTGGCCAACTCCCCATACGAGATTCACAGGACCGACTGGTCGCCATGGTTTACGAATTGGATATGCTGGCAGCAATTCTCAGGTAGTGATATTATGTCTGAGGATGTCCAGTCTCTTGCGAAAAGAAGAGGATTCATATGGCAATCTGCAGAGATATACGGCAGCATGGCTGGTTTCTATGATTATGGAGCCATGGGCGCGAGATTGAAGCGAAACTGGGAGAATGTCTGGTTAAAATATTTCATGGGACTTAATGACAATTACCATTTAATCGATTCCACTAATATACTTCCCGAAGCCGCATTAAAAGCATCTGGCCATGTGGATAGTTTTACCGACCCTCTGGTCGAATGCACAAAATGCGGACATGCCTTCAGGGCTGACCAGTTGATAGAAGAGGCTACAAGTACAGCAGCCGAGGAACTTTCTCTCGAAGAGATAGATGCTAAAGTATCTGAAATTGGACTTGCATGCCCGAAATGCAAAGGACCTTTCGGCAAAGCCATGTTCTTCAACATGATGTTTCCGATTGAAGTGGGAACCAAAGGAACTGACAGGGCGTATCTCCGCCCGGAAACCGCCCAGGGAGCTTATCTGAATTTCAAAAGGCATTTCGAGATTATGCGCAGAAAATTACCATTGGGCCTTGCAATCATAGGAAAGGCCTATCGTAACGAAATCGCGCCAAGGCAGGGTGTTTACAGGATGAGAGAGTTCATTCAGGCCGAGTTACAGATTTTCATGGACCCTGAAACGTTTTCAGATGAACTTGATCTTTCTGAAATGGACGGTAAAGAGATTCTGGTTCAGCTTGTCGATATGCGCGGCAAAAAAGATGTCCAGTCCATGCCATGCCGATATCTAATAGAACAATACAAACTGCCTGATTTCTATGTTTACCACATGTTGAAGGTCCAGGAATTTTACCTGGACATTATCAAGATACCTAAGAATAAGTTCAGATTTTATGAAAAATCCGAAAAAGAAAGAGCCTTTTACAACCGGGTTCACTTCGACATCGAGGTAGACCTTTCCACGCTTGGCGGCTTCAGGGAACTGGCCGGTCTTCACTACCGCGGTGATTATGACCTCACCAAGCATCAAATTGGCTCAAAGGAAAAAATGGAAGTTTCTCTGGATGGGAGAAAACTGATTCCCCATGTCCTGGAACTGAGCTTCGGAGTGGACAGAAATGTCTGGGCGCTTCTGGATATTCATCTTGTGGACGAGAGAACCGGTGTTTTGAAACTACCACCCCAACTGGCACCTTACACATTTGCAGTATTCCCCCTAATGAAAAAGGATGAACTGATACCTCTGGCAAAAGAAATTCATAACCTTCTGAAGGATGATTATGACGTCTGCTATGACCAGTCCGGCTCCATTGGCAAGAGATATGCCAGAATGGATGAGATTGGCACACCGTTTTGCATAACCGTGGATTTCGATGGCTTGACAGATGACACTGTCACGCTCAGAGACACTGATACTACTGAACAGAAACGCGTGAAAGTTGATGAGCTGGAGAGGATAGCAAGAGGTCTTGCATCCGGCAAGTTGAAATTCAAGGATCTGAATTGATGCCCCAGGGAAAGGAAGAACAAACCACCCAACTTGTGGAAATTTTACGTTCTATAGTTCACGACCAGTTGGTTCATATTGATAATCTAGCATTGATGTTTTCCGGCGGACTGGACAGTGCAACCTTGGCAGTCATAGCCCGGAAAAAATGCAATTTAACTCTCTACACGGCTGGCTTTGAAGGCTCCCATGACCTGGAATGGGTCAGGGAATGTGCAAGCATAATTGATTTACCTATTGTGGAAATCATTCTTGACAAGGAAGATATTGTAAAATCTATTGAATCAGTCGTTAAAACTCATGATATGACAAATCCAAAATGGATGTCAACCTTTGTTGGTTTTGATATTGTTCTATCCAAGATTAAGGAAAAGCAGGTGATGTGCGGCCAGGGCGCGGACGAACTTTTCGGAGGCTATAAAAAATACAATGAACTTGAAGACCCGGATTCAAGAATGGCCATTGATATCAAGGAACTTGTGGAACTGGAGATGCCCGAATATATGAGAATGGCTGGGAACTATGATAAAATATTGCTGGCACCTTTTCTTGATGAGAGATTGAGGGCTTTTGCCGCGAACTTGCCTTTAGAAATGAAAATCAATGATTCGGGAAACAAATTTATTCTAAGGGAAGCCGCAAAAATGTTGGGTGTTCCCGGAATGATGGCTGATAAGCCAAAAAAAGCAATGCAATATGGTTCAGGCATTTCAAAGGCAATTAAACATTATTTGAAAAATTCCGAAATTGACCTTCAAACCCTGATAGAAAGTTACAAAATATGAGGAAAGGGTTATCAATAAGAGTCGCATTACACTCATTAATACAAAAGTGGTTGTCGATGGACGTAAAACAGGTCAAGAGAAAAGTTTTGTTAATTGGCGATGGTGCCGTAGGCAAAACCAGTCTAATTCGGAAATTCGTTACTGACAAGTTTGACGACAAGTACATAACCACAATTGGCACCAAAATAACGAAAAAGGATCTTCGATACAACATAAAGGACGGCGAGATGGTGCTGACTCTCATGATCTGGGACATTCTCGGACAGAAAGGTTACACCAGTATTCAGGCTTCCAGTTATCGTGGCGCAGAGGGTGCGATGATTGTTTGCGACCTCACGCGAAAAGAGACACTAACAAGCATAGTCGAATATTGGATCCCTGAACTGAGAAAGGTCACCGGAGACATTCCATTAATTTTTGTGGGCAACAAATGCGATTTGATTGACAGTCGCCAGATATCTGAGGAAGAGCTGAAAGAGATAGCTGCTAAATTCAATAGCAATAGTTATGTGGCAAGCGCCAAAACCGGTGAGAATGTCGAGTCATTGTTCATAAGTCTGGGCGAGGCAGTCCTGACAACCGGAGAGACTGAAAATATCGAAGAAACCAAACAAGCACAAAAAGAAATAAATAATCTCACGGATGTAACTGACACTATTATTCAGGAGTTTTGCG
>JAUSPR010000001.1 GCA_030655715.1 Thermoplasmata archaeon | reverse complement strand
CAATATGGCCGGAGCTGGCGACATAATCGGCGGCATTAGCGATTCAATGAAAACCCTGGTCGGTTCTTATTCACTGGCCCTCATGGTCGGCCCAAGGACTTTTGTAATCCGAGACCCGCTAGCCATTCGGCCGTTGTGCATCGGCAAGATTGGCAATTGCCATTGCGCGGCATCTGAAAGCGTTGTTTTTGACTCACTGGGCGGCGAGTTACTGAGGGACCTGAAACCCGGCGAAATCGTGGAAATCACCGAGAAGGGCTTTGTCTCGCACCATCTGTCCGTTGAGGAGAAAAAAGCGCATTGCATGTTTGAATGGATTTACTTTGCCAGGCCTGATTCTTACATTGATGAAAAATTGGTCTACGATGTCAGGCGCAAGGTCGGGATGCAACTAGCCAAGGACTCGCCGGTTAACGCGGATTTCGTGGTTCCGGTACCGGACTCGGGCCGCGCCCATGCCATTGGCTACAGTGAAAAATCCGGTATTCCATACGCTGAAGGACTCATAAAAAACAGATATGTCCAGCGCACCTTCATCATGCCGAATCAGGCTGACAGGGATAGCAGCATCCGCCTGAAACTGAATCCCCTGAAGCCGGTAATCGAGGGCAAGCGCATAATTCTGGTGGATGACAGCATTGTCCGCGGGACCACAATGCGCCAGATTGTCAAAATCGTGAAAAAGGCCGGTGCCAAGGAAGTTCACCTGAGAATCGGATGTCCACCTATAGTCTCGCCGTGCTACCTGGGAATCGACATCAAGAACCGCGATGAATTCGTGGCTCACGGTCGTGAACTGGATGAGATTCGCAACTTCATTGGTGCGGACACCCTGGCATATACCTCGATTGAGAATCTTATCAGCTCGATTGGCAAGAAGAGGGAAGAGCTCTGCCTCGGGTGCCTGACAGGCAAATATCCGCTGCCCATCCCGAATGAATGCCCGTAACAATAAGATATTTCTACTTAGTCTATTATGGGTTTGAGAAGGTGACATTAAATGAAGCGTGACATGATTTCCATACTTGACTTCGAGAATGAAATTGACGAGACCCTGGATCTGGCCATAAAGCTCAAGACCCATATTAAATCCGGAAAGACGTTCAGGCCGCTGGAAGGCAAACATATGGGCATGATTTTCGAGAAGCCCAGCTTGCGCACCAGAATAAGTTTTGAAATCGGATTTTCCCACCTTGGCGGTACCGCGTTATACCTTTCCCCGAGCGAGATTCAAATGGGAAAGCGCGAGTCTGTCTTTGATGTGGCCAGGGTGATATCCAGATATGTTGATATTATAATGTACCGCGCCTTCAGCAACAAGATAATGTGCGAGCTGGCCAAGTTTGCGGATGTGCCGGTGATAAACGGTCTTGATGACCTTGAGCACCCGTGCCAGGTAATGGCTGACTTCATGACCATCAAGGAGCAAAAAGGCAGTCTTAAAGGCCTCAAACTCGTGTATATCGGAGACGGGAACAATGTCTGCAATTCCTTGCTTCTCGGTTCAGCAGCAATGGGAATGCACATGACAGTATCCTGCCCCCTGAACTACGAGCCAGATGATGGAATTTTCAAGAGAGCGCAGAAGTTGGGAGAAGATACCGGCTCCAAAATTGAAATAGTCCGCGAGCCGGACATGGCCGTGATGAATGCCGATGTCATATACACCGATACCTGGACATCCATGGGCCAGGAAGCGGAGAAGGAAGAGAGAATGAAGGTCTTCCCGCCATACCAGATAAATGAGAAACTGGTGGCCAATGCCAAGCCGGACTACATATTCCTGCACTGCCTGCCAGCCCACCGGAATGAGGAAGTAACCGATGAAATAATCGACTCTCCCAACTCCAGGGTCTTCGACGAGGCAGAGAACAGGATGTGGGCGCAGATGTCTATCATTATCAAATTGCTCGCACCTGAATCGATTCAAACGTTATAATTGCGTTACAATCAATTGGATTCGGCATGGCCCGCCCCTTCGTTGTACTCGTGGCTGCTTCGCCGTAACGTTTGGAAAATGGTGGCTCGCATCCGTGCGAAAACCTGGCCAAGCGTCAGTACTGGTCGGTTTTCTCCGGCGAGGCATCACGGGGGCCTTGCGTCGATTACAATAAAAGATCGTTCTCGGCCCAGCTTCGCTACGGAGTGCTAACTCAAAACGCCAGAAGACATGAGTAAAAATGCTATAATAATTATGATTAAAAATAATATAAAGATAAGAGCAATGTCTAAGGCTGTACTTTTCTTTTTGGGGAAATATTCTGGTTCTGATTCATTTAGATTATCTTTATCACTTAACATTGCTGATTTATTTCCTTGAGCCAGTAATGCAAACGAAAGCCATATTTCTTTAATTTCAAGTATTGAGCCGTACATAAACATTAGCACACCGAAGAATACCAGTGTAGCCATCAATCTTGAATAATTTAAATAATCGTTCAAATCATCAAATTCAGGAGTATATGCAAGAGTAATAATGGTTATAACAAAATAGATTCCTGCCCCCAGAATCATTAATGAATAGCCCTTGCCAGGTTTCGTTTTTATCATAATTTACACCATTTTGAATTTTAGCACTCCTCCGCTACGCCAAGTGAATGCGAAAGCCCTGATTTAAGGCTTTCGTTGTTGCTCCTCGCCCTTCGGTTGAACCTCAGATTCTCCTTCCCTCAGCTAGTTTATTGCTATAATCAAAGCGTTTGGAGCCGTCGAACTCCTCAAAATTCTGAGTAGGGCAGGCCCACGTCGTTTGGAGGACGAATTTCTCGGAGCGGGGCATCACGGGTCGCTGGCGTCGTTTAGAAAATGCTCTCGCTCCAGGTCTGCGGGCTTTGCTGAAATATGGGTGTGTGTCTTTTAAATTTAATATTACTAACCGCTAAGTTTCGATAAAACGGAGTTATGTGTTTTTTTCCAATCAGGAAATTTTCCATCTGGAACCAACTTCCGATTTTTGCCAGAGTATCGAAAAGGAATCGCGATATATTTATTTCTCAATTTTACATAACATTTTCGTCCCTCTATGCCATGAGTTTCCATATCATAAAATTTAGAATCCAAAGTAAATCCACAATAAACACAAAAATGTATGCCAGTCGCTTTTTTATGTGTTTGGTTTTTTTGCCCTTTGTTCACTCTAATACTTCGAAGAATTATATTGCATTCAGGACATCTGGGTAATCTGTGATCCTGGTTACTATCTGGAGTCCTCTTTATCCTTTTTCGTGGAATCTAAATCACCATACTTTAATAAATTCGAACTGGGACAGACACACGCCCATAAATATTATTCGCCCTTGCCCCAAGTGAATGTTCCTAATCGCTCATTG
>JAUSPR010000282.1 GCA_030655715.1 Thermoplasmata archaeon | reverse complement strand
AGAAATCTGGAGAAGCTTGGACAGCAATCCTGGATGCAGATTTTCAAGACATATGCAAGCAATCTGAAAGAAAACATTGATTATTCCATCCTGGTAATTGACTCACTCCCGGTCTTGACAATGCTGGCTGATTTTAAAAGTCCTAGAAACGAGCTATTTCACTTTTTCGAGTGGCTCAGGGAGATGAAGGTTACCTGCTTTTTGATATCAGAGATGAAATCAGGAAGGGATGATTATGCAGAGATGGGGGAGGATTTCCTTTCAGACGGCATCATCCATATGAAGATGGAAAAAGTTAGTGACGTCAACTTCCAGAGACGCATCAGGGTCGTCAAGATGAGATCAACGAAACATGGCAATGACTTTCATACCCTGCTATTCGGAAAGGCCGGTTTCACAGCCACCAGGGTAATCAGTGAGTGATATGGGAACTATTCATATCAAAGCGGCTCTGGTTTTAGGGCTGGCATCTTATTGCCTTGTTCTGCTCATTTCCAGGGATGCGGCATATCGCACTTTGGCGATCATGGGGATCATGGCCCTGTCCCTGACATTTGTTTCGATGGCCTTGCTCTGGAAGACTAGGAAAAATCTTGAGGCACCTATTGAAGTCCCCCAAATCTCAAACCCAGACATTTTATATCCAAAGTGATATCAAGCCCCATGGACCCGGAAAAACTCATGGACCTCGCAAGGAAAGCCATGAACGATGCTTACGCGCCATATTCAGGATTCAAGGTCGGAGCCGTGGTATTAACAAAATCCGGCAAGGTCTTTACCGGGTTCAATATCGAGAATGCGTCTTACGGTTTGTCAATTTGTGCCGAGATGGTGGCCATTTTTAAAGCCATATCCGAGAAAGAAGACTTGGGCGCGATTGCCATAGCCAGCAAATCTGGAAACTCACAGCCATGCGGCACATGCCGCCAGGTAATGATAGAGTTCAATCCCAATGCCGAAGTTTATTATTTGAAGAACGGAAAATTGGTAATGACAACTGCAAGCCAGCTTCTTCCGGAATCATTTAATGCGGCATCGCTCAATAATTCATGAAAAAGATTCAGTTCTTTAAAACTCGCGTGTACTTGGTTCCGGTTTTTTCCCTTCTTGAGGCATGGATTTCTTCAGATATTTCATAAATAATTTCGAGCTTGGCCATGCATGTGTCAGAATCAAACATGGATACTCTTTTTACAGCGTTCTGTCTCATCTCATCAGGCGCATCAAGTGTTGCAATCATCATTTTGGCACAATCCTTTGAGTCTGGTTGGAATATATAGCCATTCTCGCCATGTTTGATTACATCCGGTATTACCCGGAAATTCACTCCGGCAACAGGTTTTCCACTGGCAAGGGCCTCGGTCATCACGATCCCCAGGGTTTCAAACTTTGAGGCCAGCACGAAACTGTCGCATGCCGCGTAATAGTTCGGAAGTTCTTCACTGGGCACAAAACCAGAGAATATCACGCGGTCTTCCAGGCCCTTTTCTTTAACGAGTTTGTCATAATGAGGCCTGGCAGGCCCGTTTCCGACAACCAGCAATTTGGCATTTGGCCTTTCCGTCTTGAGTATTTTCATCCCATCGAGAACTAATTCTAAATTTTTCTCCAGCGACAATCTGCCAACATGGAGTATGACCTCATTGTTCTCCAGGCCATGCCTTTCACGGATAAAATTTCCTTTTATCTCTGGGTTGAATTTGTCCACCTCTATACCAGGAAAAACCCAATCAGTATATTCCATGCCAGTTACAATTTTCTTCAATTCCTCGATCGCATTATTAGATGGTGCGACAACGCCATCACTTTTCCTGCAAAGCGGTTTCAGATAGAGCCAGAAAAGGTCCACCAGAAATTCTTCATTCAAGTTGAAGGGATAATATTGAGCAACTTCTGTGACCCAGGTGTGAAAATGGAGAAGCAATGGCAATTTAAGATTTCTGGAGGACATCATGGCCTTGAAGCCCATGAATGCCACGCCGTGAGTATGAATCATTTCTATGTCATGTTCCTTCAGAAGATTGTCCTTCCTGGCGGAAAGCATAATTGCCATCCTGTATTCGGGATATTGCTTGAACTCTCTGGCCTTGAATAGGAAGGTTCTGTCATCCTCTTTCGCAAGACCGTTCTTGTCCTCCGGCGCAAATATGAATACCTTGTGGCCCCGCTTTTCCAAACCGTCCCTGAACTTGAGAACACTTGCTACACAACCGTCCATTGTAGGAAGCCAGGAATCCGTGAACATGGCAATTCTCATTTCCCACTCTCCGTTAATTTTGCCAATTTTTCGAGAAGCTCTGCAGGGTTTTTTGCCAGCAGCCTTATCATGGGTTCCTTGCCGATTGAGCCACGGTCGAAAATGGCATCAGGTACATACCCAAGGTCATTAATCGCTTTTCCGGTTCCCCATTCCATGGAACTTGAGGTCTGCGGTTCCCCGGTCCTGTCGAAGCTGCCGATTTTTAATTGGGCATTTTCAATTCTGGCAAGATTTTCATCGGAATATTTGATGTTCATTGCACATCTCATTGAACTATCAGAAGCCATTGCTGCCAGCACCACCCTTCCAACATGGGATTGCCTGCCAAATACCGGTCTGCCCAAGGTCACAATCTTGTTTCCCTTTAACAACAACCTGGAGTCGAGAGAGCAAATGCCTTCAGGCCCGGATGCGGATTCCAATGCATATGCGACATTGTTGCCTACCTCGGCAATGTACTCTGGCGGCATTATGGAAATAATAGAGGAAATCGCATTGTTAAGCTCATGCCAGACGGTATTTTCCTCGGGGGATAATTTGTGATTGAAATCAAGTTTTCTGCTTTTGCTATTTTCCGCGCCTTGCAGAAGCCTGGATAGAGCAAGTTTGGCATTGTTCACGGCCTTCGGAGCATCCATTCCGAGGGCAAGATATCCTGCAATCAAGGAGGAATATGTGCAACCAGTGCCTCGAGCATTGAGCTCAAGTTCGATTCCTTTCAATTCATGATACTCAATGCCATCAAATAGAATGTCAGTTCCGCGGCATTCCTTGAAATGCCCACCTTTCAGGAGAACTGAACCAGGGCCCATATCAAAAATAATCTGGCATGCGGACTTGGCCTGTTCAGGATTTTCAACTTTCATTCCACATAAGATCATAGCTTCAAGAGCGTTCGGCGTCACCAGTCTTGAAATTGGCAGTAATTCGGTTCTGTATAATTCTAACAATTCGTCATCCACCAGCCCGAATCCGGTGGTTGATTTGAACACTGGATCCAGCACTATATCAATTTTCTTGTCATCGAAAAAATTCACAAGCGTTCTGGCGATGTCCGCACTTCCGAGCATGCCCATCTTAACGGCATCCGGCACTTGTTCTTCGAAAATGGCACCCAGCTGTTTTTCCAGTAGGTCAGCGGGAACAGGAAGGAACTCGGAAAAGGTCTTTGAATTCTGAACCGTGAGAGTTGTGACCAGCGGAAGACACTCAATGCCCAGGAAGCCTAAAGCACGCATGTCTGCTGAAAGACCAGCATGTCCTGAAGGGTCAAGACCGGAAATGCAAAGCACGGATGCCATGACACCCAATATGTTACTTTCGATTTAATAATAATGGTTAGCGGCGGAACAACTGCTTAACCATCGGCCAGACGAATATAGGCTTGTGATCCGCATCATCCATTTTGTAGAAGAAAATGAAATAAGTCAGAGTGGAAAAGATATACAGAACCGTGGCAATGTAAAACGGTAATTTCAAATCGCCCATATCCCAGATAAATCCGCCGATAAACACACCAATAGCATGGGTGAACATCCATGCGAAACCGGTCGCGCTTTGGGCGGTAGCGCGTAATGAATGAGGGAGCTGGCTCATCATAAACGAGGTCATTATCGGCCCCGGGACATTCATCAAAGCTGCACGAATCAGAAAGAGAATAACTACAAAAACAAGCCAAGACGTGAAGGGTATGCATATCATTGCCACCATGGAAATTATGTGGAACACGGTCGTGATAGCAACTGAACCGCGCTTTTCTGCCATTCTCGGAAGGTAAATCGTGATGATGGCCATGACGAAGGAGAGCATGGCGAATAAAATTCCAATTGTCCCCAGATCCAGTTCGAAGCGCAATTTGAAATATATCGGGAAATAGGGGATGAGGACACCAGCACCGATTCCGGTTAATGCCGATGGAATTGTAAATTTTAGAAGCAGAATAACATGCTTTCTTTCTGCCTTCTGTTTAATTGTTTGTTTTTCAGTTCTGGGTTTATCTGTTTTTATTCTGAGAATGAGCCCTATTGCAGCTAATTTGATTATGAACACGACAATGAATATCATACGGTAGGCTGGCTCGCTGGCAAAACCGAAATTCGCCATGAAGAACAGTGGAATGAAACCGCCGATGAGTGTTATTACCCCTGAACCTAAATTGTCCACTATCGAATTAAGGCTGAAAAGATATTTTCGCCTTTTAAATGTAGTTTTTTCGGACAGGAGCGCGCTAAAAGCCGGACCGGTGAATCCGCTGCTGGCACCTAACAATACCGAGGCTATAATGAATGCCTCAATGGAACTGAAGAATGCGAAATGCATCATTCCCAGTGTCCCGAGAGCAAAACCGAGAAGAATCGTCTTCTTTCTGCCGAACCTATCGGCCATGAATCCACTGCCCACAAGTACAATGACCTGGCTTATCTCCATTAGTAGGATTAGGGTTCCGAAAATAACGTTTGAATAACCCAGCGCGTTGAGATAGAGTACCAGAACAAAACCATTGATGGCGAAGCTCAGATGGTCGATCAGGCCAGCAGCTATCATTCTCTTCGCGTCTTTGCGGAAACCGCGGAATTTTGAAAACATTCCAGGTCTTCTTTGTCTCATTCAATCCTCCATGCACATTATTATTTTAAAGATATGGCCGAATTAAAAAATAGGTAAGAGTTCAGTCTTCTGAAGTTTGCC
>JAUSPR010000280.1 GCA_030655715.1 Thermoplasmata archaeon | reverse complement strand
GAATGATATTTTCAGATATGATTTCGCAATCAATAACTCGCCAGTATGCAAACTCTACCAGCATGTGAAAGGCAAGAAAACCTGTTATATCACTGCAGAATCCCTTTCACAGTTCTTTTCCAAGGACCTCGGACTGCCTGGCACCGCGGAGGAGATTGCCTGCAAGAACGCCGGAGACAGTAGGTGTGAGTTTGCTGTTTCGCTTCAGCCATTGGCCGTGTACCAGCTTGCCCTGGACACCCTTGACAAAACTATCATCAACAGCGTAATTGAAGGCGAGAACCGCAAGAAGCTCGCTGAAAACCTGGAAATGGCAGAGGAAGAAATTCTCTATCGTATGAATATTTTGAAGCGCTACAAAATTCTTAATGAAAAATACGAGATGACAGAAATTGGCGAAACCTACCACAAGTACGGTGAGGGTCTTGGCGGCGAGGAGGAGGAGTTTCAGCCGCCGTGGAAGGACATGGCTGAAATTTCCAATGCTATTTCCGCTTCCACATCCTTTGCCGAGGCATTCACCGAAACCGCGAATGAGGAACCCCTGTGGGAGGTTAAAGAGAAGGACATAGTCAATCTGGCAGACGAGGCAAAGAAGAGCAAAAGTTTCGCAGAATTACTTTCCAAACGAGCTAAAAACAATATGGAGGAATAGATATGACAAGAATAAAGACCGGGATATTTGGGTTGGATCAACTCATCGAAGGTGGAGTAAGGGACAACACGGCAATAGTGGTTGTAGGTTCCAGCGGTACTGGTAAGACCACATTCGCTATGCAGTTTCTCATGCACGGAATAGAGAACGGGGAACAGGGTCTTTACGTAACCATGGAAGAATCACCCGAGCAATTGATGAAAGAGGCTGAAATGCTAGGTTGGGACATGAGGAAACATCACGAGAAATCGCTGTTCTTCATTCATCTCAAGGGCAAGAATTTCAAAAAGATGATAGACGAGCAAATTCCGCAACTGGTTAAAGCCCGTTCGGACTATGACATCAAAACGAGAGTCGTAATCGATCCGATGACTCCAGTCATATGGGCCACGGAAGACAAACTTCAGCAGAGAGAGCTCATCGGCAAGCTATTCTACACCCTGAAGGAACTTGGCGTGGTCATGGCAACGGTCGAGGAACACTCCAGACCGGGTGAGATGGTAGGTGAAGATGTTCTTTTACCAGTTTACCTGGCCGACGGAGCCATTGGCCTGGAATATTATCCCATTGGCGGTGCGTTCAACAGGACGCTCAAAATTATCAAGATGAGAGGAACTCATCACGGCGAGGGCGTATACCCATACATCTTCGCACGCGGTGCTGGTGTCATCATCAGAACCTCACCTGCCGAGGCGGTCAAGTTGGAGGATGGTGCAGATTACAGCAAGGTCTTCGACGAGGCTATCAAAACCGCGGAGTTCATCAAGGCACCTGAGAGTGTCATAGGCAAACTCAAGAAAATGAAGGAGACCTGGACTTACAATTACTCGCCGGAAGAAGTACTTCAGGTCATGTTCGATTCATACGGACTCAAGTAAACCCCAGGAGGGACTTGGATGGTAGAGAAGAAGAAAATCGACAAGAGAATGGAAGCAAAGACCGTGGTCCAGCTAAAGCATATGTTCGACATGGAGCTCAGGCGTATCAAAGAGGATAACAAAATTGACATTATCATGTTTGTAGGCATTGACGGTCGCATCTTCGCATCCATCATCCCGCCAATGCTGGATCCGGTTCAATTCAGGTTTCTGAACCTCTTAAAAGGCAATCTTCCATCTCTGTGTAGCCAGTTGAAAGGAGACAAATTGAAAGTCAGCATACAGCAGTATGAGCTCGGAACCGTTGTCATATCCGGGATCGGAGCAAACTGCTTTCTGGCCTCAATTTTCTCAAAACCGCTATCCTTAGACACCATGGGACCGACCATCCACAACCTCATTAATGGTAGCACGGTCTTGAATCATCTATTCGAGCAGCGCCCGATTTCTCCGGAGGATCTGGAGGGTTATGACCAGGCAGTTATCGATGAACTTTCCAAGCTGACAAGACAACTTTTCGTTGAGAAATTTGACGAGACCAGGGAATACAAGAGAAACATGGAACTGCTCAAATTCCTGAAACAAAAGATTGGCAGCGTTGTGGGCATCGGTGCCGTCGATGAAATCGTAACAGTTAGTATGAACGAATTGGGCAACAGTCCATCCTTCATGAAAGAAAAGGACTGGCTCAAATTTGTGGAACTCGTAATAGAAAGTCACATCAAGGCACGGAGTGGCGATATTGTCGCTGACGAATGCCGGAGGACATGGGTTCCAGAAGTTGAGAGGAAACTCAAGTCGTTCGTTTGATGCAAGGGATGGGAATGGCAAAACAAAGTGGAAAAAAGCCACGGAAGAGCGGAAAAACAGACTCGGACAAGAGCCAGGGGTCTAAAAAAAAGCCGCCTGTTGTAAAGCAGGAGGCAAAACAGGCCATGCCATCTTCCCAAAAGAAGAAAGAACTTCTATGCAAATTGTGCAACAAGCCCATGAAGAATGAGAAGACAAGAAAATTACACGAAAGAAGCTGCAAATCCAAGGTAATGGATAAACCTGCCAAGGGCAATGATACATCTTCTAAACAAAACGGTTTCGAATCAGTACTTCTCGAGCTGAAGGACCAATTCAATGATGAGCGAGATTCCATGTTCAAAACGTTTCAGAACAAGGAAGAGCATATGCAGAGAGAACTGGATGAGGTCAAAACCGTTTTGAGAATGGAAATGGACAGGCACCGAAAAGAGCTGGAGAGAATCGGCAAGGTGGAGAGGGAGGTTGCACAAAAGCAGCCAGTACACGAAACACCGCCCGAGATACAGAATAATAATGCAATGCCCATTCAAGAGGAACATATTCCATCGGCAGTACCCCGAAATAGCCAGCCAAAGGCCATAGACCTCATACCTATGCATATTCCCACGATTTCCAAAAAGAGATTCATGCCGCTGGATGAACGTGAAACAATTCCAGATATTGATGAGGAAGATTTGGAGATGCCGCCATCCTGCAAACCCTCAGGACTGGACAGAGATGCCATCGAAGCGCTCGTCAGAGAGATTGTCAATGAAGAGGTTCCGGAGAAGCCAGTAGATGGGATAACAGGAAAAATCGGCCAGCTAAGTGGAAGGCTGGACCTGTTCGATTCAAAGATTGAGAGAAACCTTGCAGACCTCAGAAGAAACATGGAGAAAATTGGCAAAGATTCTGATATGAAAAGAGTCGAGAAGGAACTGGATAAAATTTCCGAGAAGGTGCTGGACATCATGGAAGATAGTGGTTACGGAGAAAGCCTGAGCGTTTCCAAGATCCCGCCCACAATTCTAGAAATTGTGTATCAGGCCATACTGGATGATATTCACATTGAAATCATGAGAACCAAGGGAGCGCAGGACGCGGAAAAAGTCGCCAGGTCCGCACTGGAGGAAGTGCGGCTGAAGACAAGCGGTTCAGAACTTTTCAAATAC
>JAUSPR010000279.1 GCA_030655715.1 Thermoplasmata archaeon | reverse complement strand
ATATTATTGTCGCTTCCAAGTGGATGTTAAATATGGCGAAACAAAGTCCGCTACTTTCTAAGTTTCGTCTGCATCATATTCCATTTGGGCTTGATTTGAATGTATTTCATCCAATGGATACTGAAAAAGCAAAAAGTGCATTTGGGATAAGACCAGGCAGCATTGTTCTTGCCTTTAGAGCAATTTCTAGTGAATATAAAGGACTTACTTTTATCAAGGAATGTTTGCGCAAGTTGAATTCAAAACAACCGGTCTGTTTATTAACCATTAACGAGAGAGGACTATTGGATGAATTTAGAGATAGATATCAAATAATAGATTTGGGGTGGGTTGAGGAGGATTTATTACCTACTGTTTACAATTCATGCGATATCTTCCTAATGCCTTCTACCGCTGAGGCATTTGGCGTGTCCGCAATCGAAGCGATGGCCTGTGGGAAGCCGGTAATCACTTTTGATGGTACTTCTTTGCCAGATGTAATATTCGCGCCTAAATGTGGGATCGCCGTCCCACAAGGCGAAATAAACGGTTTGAAACAGGCAGTCGAGTGGTTAATTGATAATCCAAAAGCGCGACAGGAAATGGGTGATTCGGCTCTCGAAATTGCTAGTAAAAATTATAAGCTCGAAACATTTATGGATAGAATCATGGAATTATATCAAGAAGTGATTGTACACAGGGAAAAAGGGGTCCAATGAAAATTCTCGTATTTGGCGCTTATGGTATGCTGGGGCACAAATTATCTCAGATTCTCTCTTCAGAGCATCGGGTCTGGGGAACATGCCGCCAAATTAGAAATATTGACCAGATACCTAATGAAAAAATATTAGATGAGGTTAAAGCCAACGATTTTCAGAGCATTATTACTGCTATAGATACAGCCAAGCCAGATGTAGTAATTAATTGCATTGGGCTGATAAAACAGTTGAAGGAAGCCGATGAATTGGCTACTTCCTTTAATATTAATTCCCTGTTCCCGCAAAAGCTGGCCATTGCCTGCAATGCCCGGGGAATTCGAATGATACATTTCAGCACAGATTGTGTATTTTCTGGAAATCAGGGGATGTACAAGGAAACTGATATTCCCGATGCTACTGATGCATATGGTCAGAGCAAGCTCTTGGGCGAGGTAAAAGGGGATAACTGTCTCACTATCAGGTCTTCAATAATCGGCCGTGAGTTGGGGACTCAAAACGGTCTTCTGGAATGGTTCATTAGCAATCGCGGTAAAACTGTTAGCGGATATCGGAAAGCCATTTACTCGGGTTTTACAACCCTGGAGATGGCTAATATTGTGAATGACATAATAACGAATCATCCTGAATTATCTGGTGTTTGGCAAGTTGCATCCAAACCAATTTCCAAATATGAATTGCTGCAAATCATCAATATTAAGTTCAATCTGGACATCAATATTGAACCGGATGACGACATAATCTGCGATCGAAGCCTTGATGGTTCAAAATTTTCAGCAGAAACTGGTTATAAAGCCCCTTCATGGCAGAGCATGATAGAAGCTATATCTGACGATAATATGTATACGGATGTGAAATAATGATATTTGATAATAAAAAAATCTTGATTACTGGTGGAACTGGCTCATTGGGCAAGGTTCTGGTGAAGCGATTGTTATCTGGTGAATCAGGTACACCCAAGCAAATTGTGGTGTTTTCTCGCGACGAGGCAAAACAGCATTTCATGCGGCTCGAATTTTTGAATCGAAAAACTGCCACTGATGAAGTCATCTACCAGAATTTCAAGGATCTGCTTACTTTCAGAATAGGCGATGTACGCAATTTCCATAGTGTGAGCAGCGTTGTTCGGAGCGCGGATATCATTTTTAACGCAGCGGCTTTAAAGCAGGTGCCATCCTGTGAATATTTCCCGTACGAAGCCGTAGAAACAAACATCGGAGGCCCAGAAAACATCGTACGAGCTATCAGTGAACATGATTTGAACGTCGAAACCGTCGTGGGCATATCCACGGATAAAGCTTGCAAGCCAGTGAACGTTATGGGCATGACGAAGGCAATCCAGGAACGCGTTTTCCTGAAGGCAAACCTTGATTGTGCGAACACCAGGTTCGTTTGTGTAAGGTATGGCAATGTTCTGGCATCCCGAGGTTCTGTAATACCATTCTTCCATGACCAGATTACAAAAGGCGGCCCTGTAACGATTACGACCCCAGATATGACACGATTTTTACTCACTCTCGATCAAGCTGTTGATACTGTCTTTGCAGCCGTGAAGGAAGCAAAACCGGGTGAGACATACATTCCTAGGGTTCCGTCGGCCAGGATAATAGATGTCGCTGATGCGTTAATTGAAAAGCGGAAGATCAAAAAGGTGATTATCGGCGTCCGTCCGGGAGAGAAAACTCATGAGATTTTAATCACTGAAGAAGAAATTCACAGAACTCTGGACCGGAAAAAGTACTATGCCATTGCTTCTATACTCCCAGAGTTGGCTGGCGAAAAGAAAATTAAGCCAGTTTTGAAAGAAGAATTCAGCTCCAAGGATGACCTTATGAGCCCGAAAGAAGTGTACCAGCTGCTAAAAAAGAACAAGCTTCTCATAGGCGATGCAATACTGGAAGAAGGAGAGATGTTGAGATGAAGGTTCTGACGATTCTGGGAACTCGCCCGGAAATCATTCGATTAAGTCGGGTCATAGCCAAGCTGGATAAATGCTCAGACCACGTTTTAGTCCATACTGGCCAGAATTACGATAAGAATTTGAATGAGGTATTTTTCAAAGAACTTAAGGTAAGAAAGCCAGACCATTTCCTAAATGCTAAAGGAAGTTTCGCTGAACAAGTTGGTATCATCCTGAAAGGAGCTGAAAAGATTCTTAATTCAGAGAAGCCAGATAAAGTACTACTTTTGGGCGACACCAACAGTGCTCTTTCGGTTCTCGTTGCGAAGAGATTGGGCATTCCTGTGTATCACATGGAGGCGGGCAATCGCTGTTACGATGACCGTGTGCCAGAGGAAATAAATCGCCGGGTGATCGACCACAGCAGCGATATACTAATGCCATACACCGAACGGAGCCGGATGAACCTTCTCCGGGAAGGGATAGCCAGCGAGCGCATCTATGTGACTGGAAATCCAATTAAAGAGGTACTTGACCATTATGGACCACAGATAAATGCCAGTAAAGTCCTTCAGAATTATAAATTAAAGCCAAAGAAGTACATGCTTGCCACGCTCCACAGGGCTGAAAATGTAGATATCAAAGACCGACTTGATGATTTTGTAGAGGCATTCAACAAGCTGGCTTCAATTTATAAAGTTCCCATAATCTGGAGCGTACACCCTCATACACGCGCAAGGCTTCAAAAGAGGCATCTGGACAAGAGAATAGTCGCCGCAGACCCTATGGGTTTATTCGATTTCGTGAAGCTTGAGAAGAACGCTATGTGCGTGCTTACAGATTCCGGAACCGTCCAGGAGGAATGTTGCATATTCAAGGTTCCGAATGTTACCCTTCGTGATGTCACGGAACGGCCTGAGACAATCGAGGTCGGTAGCAACATCCTTAGTGGCTCCAATCCTGACAATATAATCAAATGCGTTGAAATTGCCCTTGCCCAGCCTTGTAATTGGAATCCACCAGTTGAATACCTAGTTCCAGATGTAAGCAGTACGGTTGTCAATATACTGCATGGAAATATTCGGTGATTATTTGACTGAAGAGCCACTTGTTTCCATAATTATTCCTGTTTACAATGGCTCGGATTTTTTGAACTCAGCAGTGGAGAGTGCGTTTTCTCAAACTTATAAAAATATTGAAGTGGTTGTTGTAAACGATGGCTCGAACGATGAT
>JAUSPR010000278.1 GCA_030655715.1 Thermoplasmata archaeon | reverse complement strand
TTTATATCAGACGTCGTCAATTCATCCATTGAGGTAAAATTGTGCCGGGGCAGAAATACCGCGGAGGCTGGCTAGGGTGTCTCGACACTCCCGTACTTCACCAGCCTCCTCGGTTCTGAAACTATGCCAACAGACAGACCGATCGCTGAACGATGAAGACATGGATGCATTGCGCAAGTTGATATATGATTATCCAGGGGTTTCAGATGAGAACAAAGATACATTGTCCAATTTAGTTACACTTGTTGTTTTTAGACATGAGGCTTATAGAAAGGCATTGTGCGAACTGGAAACATTTTTAAATTCGCCGGAGATGGCCATTATTCAAAGCACTCCGTTATCGCTACCAATCATCCAAAAAAAGGCAAAGTGATATGCGTACTATTCCAAGGCACGTCCTCCGAAAAAGGTACGAAGCAGATAATACTTGATGAATCCATGAAATGCGTCAAGATATGCCCCCCAAATTATTGAAATTACTGTCAGAGCTTGAAATCTTCTGGTCAGCTATCTCCGATTTCAGTTCCAGCCAACTCGACCATGCCTCCTTAAGGCCAGGGTATGATGCCTCATAAACGCTCACCAGGCCTATCTATTCTAGAGTCTCTTACACGGGAGATGATTTATAATCTTTAATAAAATATAAATAGTATCACATATATTCTCGGTTATGTTCGACTGGTTCAGCGCGCTCCTCATCGGCACAATCCAAGGTCTTTTGGAATGGCTGCCTGTCTCAAGCTCGGGCCAGACCTCGATAGTCATGGTGGATTTTCTGGGAATCCGCCCTGAAGCTGCAATTCCATTCGGTCTGGCAGTGCATATCGGTACGGCTCTAGCTGTGTTCACGAGATTTCCAAAGCCCCTGCTCAAGACCCTGGACATTCGAAAGTTCACGCCGCAGAAGAAATTTTATTGGATAACCACGATTATTTCATTGGGATGCGCGCTTCCAATAATCATATTTCTTGAAAGCACCTTTGACAGCGAGCTGTGGACCGGCATGACAATAACCCTGCTGGTCGGTATCGGATTGATAGCCACGGGTATTGTGTTGGGCGGTAGTAAAAAATCCTCCTTCAGAAAGGTACGGGAGGGCAAGCCCGTTGATTACCTTCTTGTCGGCCTGGCCCAGGCATTTGCGGTATTGCCGGGCGTATCCAGATCCGGATTGACAATGGGTGCTCTGCTGGCCAGAAAGTTTAACGAGGTGGAGGCTCTGACATTCTCATTCCTGCTTTCGGTTCCGGTCTCAATGGCTGCATTCGCTTACATGGTGGTATTCAGCGATGTGGCCGCAGAATGCATAATGTGCCTGGTATTGGCGGCAATAGCCTCGTATGTTTTCGGATTCCTGTCAATGAACTGGCTCTTGAAGGTGGCGAGAAATATCCGGTTCTCGAAGTTTTGCCTGTTCCTGGGAGGCATTACAATAATGCTGGCACTAGTTTTCTGGTTGATGTAATGGTAATTAATCGTCCTAAAATTTCTCGCCCTCTGCCTTGCCCGCCTTGCCCATTTTCTTGCTGAACAGAAAAATCAAATTGTCCTTACCGTCCTTCCAGGAGTTGAGTTTTACTTCACCCACTCTGGGACTGTATTTTATTGGAACTTCCTTGTATTTGACATGTTTGAATGCCTCGATTTTAATCTCTTCCGACATGGCCATCCTGTCGCTGGTTATGTTTAGCTTGGGAAGGATGGAACGTTTGAACACCCACATGCCGGTTTGCGAGTCTGCGGATTTCATGGAGAAAAGAAGATTCATTGTAACCTTCAGAGTCCAGTTTCCCATGCGATGCTTGCCTGACATCACGCCTTTCTCCATTGTGGAAAGCCTGTCTCCGGAAATGAAATCCATGCCCTCGGATTCAAGAATTTTTACGAATTTCGGGATATCGGACGGAGGATAGGTGCAATCCGCGTCCAGTGTGGCAATATAAGTTCCCTTTGCCTCCTTGAAGCCGGTCTTGTATGCACGTCCGTAACCTCTCCTGGATTCACTGATTACTCTGGCACCCTTGGAGGTAGCAATCTCTCGGGTCTTGTCCTTTGAATCTGTGTCCACGACCAGTACTTCATAGGCCATGCCTTTCAGCGAGATGTTTATCTCATCCATGACCTTGCCGATTGCCTCTTCCTCGTTCATTGTGGGTATGATAACCGAAACAACTATCGAACTCATCACTGATGGATTGTGATAATGAATAAAAGGTTTCCTATGCCTTTATGTTCCAGGTTTATGTGTCTGTTTCACATAACGAACACGGCTGCTGAAATCACAGTTGTCCAGAGACCGTTCTTGTCACATATCGCGGACTGGGTGACATGTTTTGTCTTGACATCATGGCCGCCCATCTTGAACATGTCCTTTGCCTCGTCATAACCCAATTCAACATTGAATTCAATGCCCAGAGTGGATGCCAGCATCTTGGCTGCAAGGTCTTCAGCATATTCACCGCAGACCTTTTCAGTTTGCCCGAAGGAATGATGCTCGCTAAGATAACCATAATGATCCACTTTCGGGTTGGCCATGCCAATTGAAGCGGCCATAAGGCGGTTGGGTTCATTGGACTCGACCTGTGCGATGACCACGAATACTATCTGTCCCGGTTCGAGCATTGGCAATCCTTTTTCCCTGGAAACAACTGAGCAACGTGGCGGGAGGATGGATGAAACCCTAACCAGATTAAATTTCTCGATACCAGCAGATCTTAGCGCATCCTCGAAACTGCTGAGTTTTTCCTTGTGCCTGCCTACCCCCTTCGTGAAGAAAACGTTCTTCGGAAGGAAAACATTTACTGGTGACATGAGGCGGATTAAATCATTTTGGTATTAAGCCTTTGTTATCGTAAACTACCAGCTCCTAAAGTGGCTGACGTTTGTTGCCAGGGCTGGAAGTATAGATGTATAGGCCATGTACCTGATTTATCAAACCCCATCCGCTTTGATTTCATTTATTTGAATATGCACGGTACATGGCGGCATTTTTGCTATATCCATGTCCTCGGTCAATTTATCTCGGGCCTGAAGGCCAGAGGGTTCTTGACCGCTTGACACTAAATATATAAAAATAAAGCGCGAGGAGGGGGATTCGAACCCCCGAGCTCAAAGAGCACAGGATTAGCAATCCTGCGCCTTACCAGGCTGGGCTATCCTCGCAGGGGTATTTTGCAGGTTTCTGGTCAATCATTAGTAGATATGGCCTGATTCCAAACAAACGTTCAATACCGAACCATTAATAAACTTATTGCAGAACTCAATGGATTTTTGACAATAGCGCACTGACCTTCCTCTCTATCTCGTCTCGTGCCATCCGGTAGTCTGCGATATTTTCGTCATAGGGGTCTTCGACATGCCGGTCCTCCCGTAATCTCATTATTTTTAAATTGCTGATTACGGAATTAAATTGGGAGTGTTTGTTGCGAAATTGCTTACCCTGGGCGAATCCGTGATATGCTCAGATTTAGCTTTGGATTCACCAATTGCTGTCTGTTTAATACAAGCAGCATGGCATTGGATTTAGCTTTTGGTTGTTGCCATGCCATGGTCGAATGCGTTGCTTGAAATGCTATGAGTTGCATTCAACAATTGCGAATTGGATTGATATACCGCAACAATGTCAATGGCCAAGCTCTTTAGAAAACAAGATGTGCTGAATGAGTTCCTTTACCTTTGTTTCTATCCTATCCCGAGCAATACGATACTGATCAATAGTCCCGCCATAGGGGTCTTCGACATGCCAGTCCTCGAACTTGTTCAGGTATATGGCTGGACAAGATTTTTCCACGCCGCATCCCATGGAGATGAGAATGTCTGCCTGCTCCACCATTTCATCGGTCAGGGCTTTCGGGTGCTGGCTTGAAATATCTATGCCTTTTTCTTTCATTACCTCGATTGCCAGGGATGATACTTTGTTGGCTGGTTTCGTTCCAGCGCTGGTGACTTCTATTCCCCCATCTCCAATATGCAGGAGAAAACCTTCTGCCATCTGGCTCCGGCAGGAATTTCCAACGCAGAGAAACAGTACCTTCACGGGAAAATCACCTTGATAAATATAACTGACATAATTAATAATAATACAATTATAATTAAAAGTAATAATAATTTGCCAGGTAGTGAAAATATTCTCAGATAATTGCCTGCAATTCGGCTATAAGAATACTTTTTTACATGGTTTTTCTTGGTTCTTTTTCTCATTCTTGTCTCCATGGGTCTATCACCGGACGCAGGCATTAATTTTTCCCTCTGATTATTTCCAGAAAATTTTCCAGTTCTTTCATTGTTTCCAGGGAATAGACCTGATGGGAGTCATATCCAAGTCCAGCTGCTTTCAGGTACCAGGTTACGTGCTTCCTCATCCTCTTCATTCCGCCTAGCTCGTCGAATAATTCCTGCTCCAATCTGGCATGCTCCAACATGGTGTCTCGAAGTGTGTTATGTGACATTCTTGTGAAATGGCCATTTTCGAGCAGAGAAAATGCTGTTCCTGGCAAGTCCGGCCTTCCCCTGGTCGCCCTTCCGATCATGACACCGGCCGCTCCTGTATTGTCCAGAAGTTCAACAGCACTCTGTTCGTTCCTGGCATCTCCGTTGGCTAGCACCGGAATATCCAGGAATTCTACAATATCTTTTATTGCCTGCCAGTTGCTGTGCCCAGAAAATTTCTGTGCCACGGTTCTCCCGTGAATTGTAATTAAGTCTGCTCCAGCATCCCTCACCATGCCTGAAATGTGTATGGAGTCATCCTTGGAATATCCAAGCCTCATCTTGACAGTCACAGGTATTGACGCTGCCTTCTTGACTGCCGAAACAGTGTTTGCCAGTATCTCGGGATTTTTCAACATAGCCCCGCCGCATCCCGTGGAGGTAATCCTGACCTGGGGGCAACCTGCATTTATGTCAATAAAATCCGCACCCAGCTCTTCAGCCTTTACAGCGGCCAGGGACATTCGTTCCGGGTCTCTCCCTACCAGCTGGAGCCCGAGTGGTTTATGTTCCTCGTTTATCCTGGTGTAATTAAGCGTTTTCCAGTTTCCGCGGCAAAGCCCTTCCGCGGAAATCATCTCTGTGAAAATAATGCCGGAATGAAATTTTCTGGATATGGTTCGGCATGCTGCGTCTGTAACACCGGCCATCGGTGCCTGCACGAATGGGTTTTCAACATGGATATTACCAAATTTCATGATGATGCCTCAGTATGTTTTTCTTTCAGGCCTGGCCATGAATTCCTTGAAAAGTTCCTGGTTTTCCTGGCGCATGAAATTTGCCTCTACCTTTACGGGGCTTGAACCTTTTTCCTTCATCTCGGTATTAGAAATTGCCAGTTCATTGAACCCGGCTTCTCTGGCATCCTCAATATTCGTGCCAAAAATTATTTTGCCAATTTTGGCCCAGTGAATTGCGCTGAAGCACATCGGACAAGGTTCGGTGGTAGCATAGATTTCGCATCCCGATAGGTCGATGGTTCCAAGTTTCTGGCATGCAGACCTAATTGCCACTATCTCGGCATGTGCAGTGATGTCTGTATCCTCCCAAACACGATTGTGTTCGCAAGCTATTACCGTCCCATCCTTGACAATGCAGGCTCCGAACGGTGTCTGGCCGGCCTGGATGCCCTGTCTGGCTTTTTCGATGGCCATGCTCATGAACTTCTTGTCTGTCATCCAATGCTGGCCATGATTCAATCCGTATAAATATCTTGCTCCGATTGAACCCTTCTCGTGAATAGAAAAGCACATATGCTGATAATGATTAACTGTGAGAGAACAAGATGCCTTTCGATGCGGAAATGGAAAAATTACTGGGTGAAATAAAACTTCATTCCCAGACCAGGGAAGAAAGCACCATAAACCTTAATTTTGGAATGCCTAGCAGCCAGTCACGCGGTAGAGTAAGGCCGGAGCCCGATACGCCAGGCGAGAACAGAACCGCGTTTGCCAGGGACAGGGACCGGATACTATATTCGAAATCTTTTTTCAGGTTATCCGGCAAGACACAGGTCTTCATGTCACCCCGCAACCCGCTGATAAGCAATCGCATGACACATTCCATTCACGTTGCTCAACTGGCAAGGGCAATTACCAGGTGGCTTCACCTGAACGAGGACCTGGCAGAAGCCATAGCTCTGGGTCACGATACCGGACATTCACCTTTCGGCCATCGAGGTGAGAAAGTTCTTAACCAACTCAGCCTGGAATGCCTGGGAAAACCGTTTTTCCACAATGTACAGAGCCTCAGGGTCATGGATATATTGGAGAAAGGCGGTAAAGGTCTTAATCTGTCTTACGAAGTAAGAGAAGGTATTGTTCGTCACTGCGGTGAAGTTGACACTGGCATCTTCATGGTTGGCGAGCCGTCAGACGATTTGGAAGGAACTTGCATGCAGGAACCATCCACACTCGAGGGTTGTATTGTCAAGCTCTGTGATAGACTGGCTTATGTCGGAAAGGACATAGAGGACGCTGCGGAATCAGGAATTGTAAGCCAGGGTGACATCCCGTCAGCTATTTCAGGAATACTGGGAAAGAACAATGGCGAAATAATTGATACGCTGGTCAGGGACATGGTGGTGAACTTCTACCATGACAGAAAAGCATGCCTTCAAGAGCATGATAGGGAGCCGAAGAAAAATGAGATTGGCATCAGATTAAGTGAACCGGTATTAACCGCTCTCAACACGCTTGTCAAGGAGTTCAATTATCCCAAAATCTACATGAGCAAGGTTAGTAATGAGTACTCCGCCCAGACCGAGAAGATGCTCCGTTCCCTGTTCGGGACATTCCTGAATGAACTGGACAATATGCGCATGCCTGGAAACAATCAGGCCACGCTTCACAGATTTCAGGAACAGAACGGCGAAAACCAGCTTCTGAAGAATTCGCTTAGCGAATTGGAAGAGCTCACCAATGCACATGATCAGGTTACCATTAACGCAGCCAGGGCTTTGATAATCAAGGAAAATCTTGAGCATTTCAGCGGCTCAAGAAATTCGATTTTGTACTTCCTGCAGCAGATGAACGAGGAATACTGGCTGTCCACGAATAATGCTCAGATGGTGATTGATTATATCACATTGATGACCGATACGGTCGCAACTGCCATATTCGAATCTTTGACAATACCGAGGCCAGTAGTATGATAGATAATAAAATTGCAGGAATGATTGACCACACGCTTCTGAAGGCCAATGCCACCTCTGCCCAGATTGAAAAACTCTGCGCTGAAGCCAGGCAATACAATTTTGCCTCTGTCTGTGTGGCTCCAACCTGGGTTGAGCTATGCAGGTCATTGGTTATGGGTTCCCCGGTCAAGGTCTGCGCGGTGATCGGATTTCCCCTTGGGAATGCGGCCTCACAGGCGAAAACCCTTGAGGCAAAAATCGCCGTTGAGGACGGTGCAGATGAGCTGGACCTGGTAATGAATATTGGAAAATTGCTTGATGGGGATTATGACTTTGTCAGAGATGACATTCAATCAGTCGTGGCAGCAGCTAATGGAAGGCTTGTCAAGGTCATTATTGAATTTTGCTATCTCAATGAAGAACAAATTATCAAGGCATGCCAGTTATCCAAAGAAGCCGGTGCGCAATTCGTGAAAACCTCCACTGGATTCGGAACCAGCGGAGCTACCGTGGAAGCTGTAAAATTAATGCGCCAGACTGTCGGTCCAGATATCGGCGTCAAGGCATCCGGTGGAATCAGGAATCGTGATGATGCCCTTGTCATGATTAAGGCTGGAGCCAATCGCATTGGCACAAGTGCCGGGATCGCAATTGTGGAGGCAAAGTAGCTTGGAGATTGAGTTCGGGACAGCAGGACTTCGTGGGCTCACCGATGCCGAGATTACAGAGGAACTGTGCTGGCAAGTTGGAGTTGCACTGGGAAAGTATTTTGGAGAGTCAAAAACGCTATGCCTTGGATATGACACCAGACCCGGTGCGGACAGACTTGCTGGTATTTGCGCGGCAGCAATGGAATCCACGGGCGTAACCGTAGTCAATCTGGGTGTCGCGCCCTCGCCCCTGGTCTGCGCCATGATTTACAAGAAAAAATATGACGGCGGTCTCATGGTAACTGGCTCGCATCTTCCCTATGACAGGATTGGACTTATCCCCCTGGACAGTGTTGGCGCCATACCTCCGAAGTTGGAAACTGAAAAGATTGCTCTCCTGGCCAAGGAAATTATTGCCCCGGCCCACATTCACGGGCAACTGCCAGTTGAGGAGAATTTCACTTATGATTATCTGGAATTCATCCAGCATATCTGCGGTAGCCAGTTACCCGGAAAGGGCATAAAATTGGCCCTGGACACTGCCGGTGCCACAGGCGCAGAGTTCATACCCAGGCTCATGAACGATCTGGGGTGCAATGTACATGACTTGATCACTCAAGATTTGATTTCGCTCCCAGAAAGATGGAACCCCGGGCGGACTGCGTGGGAGAACTTTCCGAGCTGGTACTTGATAACAATGCCAATTTCGGGGCAGCGTATGATTCTGATTGCGACCGCGTGCTTTTCGTGGATGAGACCGGTAAACCAGTCTCTGAGGACATGGCCGCGGTGATTTTTGCCAAATACATTTATTCCGGTGGCCCGGGAACTGTTGTTACTCCAGTGAATTCCTCCGGTCTGATGAAGAAGGTCTGGAAAGGTGAAGTTGTAGAATGCGTTATCGGCCCGCCCGAAATAACACTGGCCGCACAACAGAACAATGCTGTCTTTGCCTATGAAGAGTCAGGAAAATACTTCTTCCCGCCCGAGGTAATGTGGGCTGACGGGATTATCGCCACTGCAATGATGGCCAGGGTCCTTTCCACGACCAAGAAAAAACTCTCCAGTATTGTTATGGAATTTCCAAGGCACGTGCAGATAAAGAGAAATGTCAAAGGCACGGTAGAACAGGTCAAAGACCTCCTGGCCCGGGTGAAGGAAAACTTTCATCCTGCCGGAGCCAGTCTCAATGACATTGACGGTTTGAAATATATATTCGAGGATGGAAGCTGGCTTCTGATTAGGTCATCGGGAACCGAGCCACTTGTAAGAATTTATGTTGATTCGCCGCACCCTGCCAGGGCCAAGGAGCTTTCAGACGAGGGAATGAAAGCTGTCAAAGATTTGATGGAGTAATTTAGTGTCAAGCGGTCAAGAAAGCATCAGGCGTGAACGCCTGAAATGAATTGACCGAGGACACGGATATGGCAAGGAAATGCCGCCAAGCACCGTTCAGATTATTGCAAATAAAATCAAAGCCATCAGCTTTGATAAATCAGGTGCTTGGCAAACTTTCAGCCCTGGTAACAAATGTTAGGCACTGAAGTTCCAGCAATCTCAATGTGGAATCTGGATGTATTCCCAGCAACATGCCCGCCTGTTTTTATCGGCATCCAATTTTATATGGCATCCAAATTTATTCGGTTTCCAAAGTCTGCGGACATTTGGAACGAGGGGGTGTTTTGGGATTTGGAACTACGAGCAGCAAAAGGGCATTTGGAACGAGGCTAAGTGACAAAGCATTTGCGATTCGAATCTCAATCCAAGCCCTGCCTGTGAGGGTAGGGTATGTGGCTTCAAAAATAATAAAGAGCCACTTTAGGGGCTGGTAGTTTACTGAGAGGCCGCGATGCTGGCTCTTTCGAGGCTCTGGGTTTCAAGAAAAACGTTTTCAGGATATATAGAAGAAATACGCTAGTCCGGTCACGACTGCGGCCACTGCGCCCACGAACAATGCGACCTTGGCCCAGGATATCGGCTTGAAGCCCTGGACTTCTCCGGTCTGTCCGTTCACCAGAAAATGATAGGTCTTGGCCTTGTATTCATATACTGCAATCCAGACTGGCAGCAGAATATGCTTGTAGGTGATATTGTTGAAATTGGTCTGCACCCTCAAGAAGCGGTATGTATCGCCTGGCACGTCCCGTCCACATTTCTCCCGCTCGCTGACATTGACAATGTTCTGGGCAGTTCCCCAGCCCTGCTGGAGGTCCACGCCGTACTCCTCGGCCATGAAGCCGCTCAGGAATTCAGGTTTATAGGGAACCAGTTGCTGTAAATGAAATGGATAAATTTTGAGCACGAGATCTTCATTCATGCCCCTGGAGGCCGGAACCAGCACATCATTGTAGAAACCGTCCCTCTGCCCGTGGCTCGGCACCCAGCGGACCTTTCTTACTTGCCTGGTCCGGGTCTGATGCTTGCCGTTGACCATGACCGTGTAGCTTTCAGTTTCATAGTAATAATAACCTGATTCGGCAGTCCAGTTGGAGTATGCCTGGGTGTCATAAGTCCAGAATGGCGTGTAAACGCCTTTAATGAGATCCAGCCTGCTGAGCTGGGTGAGGTTCGAGGGTGTGAACCAACCTTTGCCCAGCCAGTTCCTGAATAGTTCTGTTACTCTGGCATTATCAATCTTGAATGGGACCAGCGTCTCCGGTCGGATAAGGTCTGCCTTGGGCGGTCGCTCCTTGACATAAGGCGAGTTGCAATAAGTGCATTTGCCGGCAATCTTCTTCTCCGAGGATGTGGTCGCGCCGCAGGAATCGCACTGAAAGGTTATTGCCGGGCGATCCCAGCCAGTGGCAAATGGCGCGGAGAAAAAATCATGCTCCATGATGGGCTGTGGTTCAATGGGAATGATTTTCTCGGACTGGCAAAACTCGCATTTCATGTTCTGGGTCTTCGGGTCGAACTCCAGATGCGCGCCGCAACCGCCGCACTCGAACTGGTTGGTCTGTGGCATGATGGGTAATTCCCGTTAGGACGTATAATGATTTTCTTTGATTGGAAGGAATGGTCATATATTATGGGGAATAGGGAACAGGGGAATCGTACGGAATGGCTGCCGGGAACAGCCATTGAACCTGTCACCGATTCCCTATCTAATATTCATCAACCTGGATTCCCGATTCCCAA
>JAUSPR010000277.1 GCA_030655715.1 Thermoplasmata archaeon | reverse complement strand
AAACAGGTCAATTCCTCGACTGATAAGATTGAAATTTCAGAGATGAGGATTTCGGATGGCGAAGAAGTTGTCCGCATCAAGTCAGCCAGACCCAATAAAAGTTACAGGGTTCAGGTAGTTTTTAATGTTCCTGTAGATGAGGAAAACCTTAAAGAAGTAGTTCTTTCTCTCGGTGGCACACACATCGCACAACAGACCCCTAATAGAGTAATGCATCGTCGTTCGGACCTGAACCGCGAAAGAAAGTTAGAGAAAATCGAAGCCAGACAGGTCAGTCCGACAGAGGCGGAATTCGACATAACCGCCGAGGCAGGCACCTATATAAAGGAGTTTGTACATGGCGACGGAGGACGCACTGTGCCGAGCATTGCAGCCAGCCTGGGAGTTGGCTGTGAGGTAAAGGCCCTTGATGTCCTAAACATATTAGATAACGAATGAGGTGAAAACATGGTGAAAAGCTCGAAAGGCATAAGAAAGAGAACAAGGAGTATACTCCGAAAGAGCCCACGGCATAGAGGCATGCCGCCGATAACCCATTCGTTCATTACCTACGAAGTAGGGGAGAAGGCTGCGATTGTCATAGATCCCAGCATTCACGGCGGCCAACCGCACGTGAGCTTCCAGGGACAGACTGGAACTATTATGGGAATGCAGGGTAGAGCATACCTTTTACACCTGAACATCGGAAAGCACGGAAAGGACGTAATAATAGGTCCGGAGCATCTGAAGAAGCAGAAATAACGGGGGTATTGCATGACCGAAGAATATCTGACACTTGCAGAGATAAAAGAATTACTATTAAAGGAACAATCAGTTCGAATCTTGACAATGGAACAAAGCTATGCGCTCGAGCATGCTACCAAGTTCGCAAAACTCAATGTCAAGGACGCAAAGAAGCTGGTTAAAGAACTGATGAAAATTGAGCAGGTGAACGAGGCCATTGCCTGCAAGATAGTTGACCTGATGCCAAAACACAAGGCCGAGATCGAGACAATCTTTCTCAAGGAAAGAACCTCCATTGAAGAGGATTCCATATCCCAGATACTGGACAAGGTGGCACAATACCAGTAGGTGAAAAACTTGGAGGACTACGCATACATTCTGGATTATCTGCCCCATGGGCGATCAGACCAGCGTAGCTACCACAGGGAATCAGTCGCATATGCATTGGGCGATATCGAATTCAAGCTTTTCGAGCTAACTCCGAAGGACAGCGTGAACCTTGCTATTGGCGAGCGCGTCTACATCGGAAAGGATGTGAAGCTCAGGGACGCCATACTTCATGTCAAGAGAAGAGTGAGGTACGAAGACCTGACAAATGCGTCTCACAGCGAGCTGCCTTTCGTTATACATGAAATTGTGGTCGTCAGAGAGAAGGATTTTGTCAGATTCTTCAATGATGCAAGAGCCATAACGACTCGTTTTCACATGCTGGAGCTTCTTCCAGGCCTGGGCAAGAAGTCAATGTGGGCAGTCATAGATGAGAGGAAGAAGAAACCATTCGAGTCATTCAAGGACATAGAGGAACGAGTGTCGTCTCTCCACAAGCCAGATAAACTCATCGCAAAGCGTATAGAGTCCGAACTGGCTGAGGCCGACCAGAAATACCATATATTCGTTGCAAAATAGGGAGTTAATCACATGAAGACCAAGGGAACATGTAAGGGCTGTGACCGCAGAAGAATAATCAATATTTTCGGATTATGCAAGAGATGCAACAGGGAACCATCTAAATTCCTTACTGGAGCAGAGATTGCCAAAGTTAGAGCAGAAGCAGCAGAAGCGGCTGTGGCAGCAAAGCTCATGGCAGCGGAAGAAGAGAAGGCAGCTGCGGACAGAGAGGCAGCAGCGGCTGCAGATGCTCCTGCAGAAGATGGTGCCGAGAAGGACGAGAAAGGCGAGAAAGAGGAAGAGAAGGAAAAGTGAATCTCAGCCGACCACAGATAATCTACTGTACAAATGCCGAGAAAGCCCAGCCCTGCGGGACTGAGATGAATCGGCATAAGCAGTCGTCGATCCACCGTTGCATACCGTGAATATTTGAGCATCGAAAATCGAAGCTAATCAGCTTCGATAAGTCAGGTATGCAACTGCCATATGGTAAACTTCCAGCCCCGGCAACAAATGTTAGCCACTGGAGAGCTCCAGCGGCGCCAATGTGGTATCAAGGCAAATTCAGGGCAACATGCCCCGCCTGTGAGGGCGGGGTTCGTGACAACACCAATATCTCAATCAATTCAAGCCCAGCCTGTGAGGGCTGGGTATGTGGCTTCATAAATTCTAAAGAGCCATTTTAGGGGCTGGTAGTTTACTGTTTAGCTCTGCAATTTGAATAATCTTATGTATGACCAATGAATAATGGTGCCGGATGGCAACCGCGAATTGGCACGCCCAGTCTGCAGAGAAATCTCTCTTCGGCCTGGGTTCTGAAAGTACTGGCCTAAGTTCAGCGGATGCCGTAAAGAGGCTGGAGAAGCACGGACCAAATGAGCTAACCGTTCAGAAATCCACATCTCCATTGACGATTTTTCTGAGCCAGTTCAAGGAATTGATGGTAATTATTCTGATAATCGCGACCGTCATTTCAGCTGCCTTGGGAGAATATGTTGATGCAATCGTCATAATCATCATAGTCATTCTGAATTCCATACTGGGATTCTTCCAGGAATACAAGGCAGAGAAGGCTTTGCTAGCTCTCCAACAGCTTTCTGCGCCTCATGCTGCCGTGTTGAGAGGCGGAAAAGAAATTTCCATACCCGCTAGGGAGCTTGTGCCCGGGGATATCATAATTCTTAGAACCGGCGACATGGTCCCGGCAGACTGCCGGCTTATCGATAGCGCTAATCTGAAAGTGAATGAGGCTGCCTTGACTGGCGAGTCCCAGGCAACCAAGAAAAACTTTGATATTCTCTGCGACCAGAACGCATTCATAGGAGACATGGGCAACATGGTCTTCAGTTCCACAACAGTGGAGTACGGGCGTGGCAAGGCCGTCGTAGCAAATACTGGCATGCACACTGAGATTGGCCGTATCGCAGATTTGATAAGGGGCCAGGAATTCGAGCAAACACCACTTCAAGTCAAGCTGGATAAGATGGGAAAGCAGATTGGCCTGGCCATACTGGCCATTTGTATCGCGGTTTTCGTAGTTGAAATTATAAGATTCGGGACCGAGGAGATTCTGGAGATATTCATGGTTGCGGTAAGCCTCGCCGTTGCAGCCATACCTGAAGGATTGCCCGCTGTCGTCACTATTAGTTTGGCCCTGGGTCTACAGAGAATGATAAAGAAAAATGCCCTCATTAGAAGACTACCGGCAGTCGAGACACTGGGCAGCACCACTGTTATTTGCTCGGACAAGACCGGAACTTTGACTAGGGGCGTAATGAACATAAAAATGATAAAAACGCTCGAAACAGAGTATGAAGTTGACGGAGAGGGCTATGAACCAAAAGGCAATTTCTCGACTAACGGTAATATTGTTAAGCCTGATTCGGACATGGTCCTCAACCGTTTGCTCATGGCAGGCACCTTGTGCAATGATTCCAAGCATATTCAGGAGGATGGTGTCTGGACAATCCAGGGCGACTCGACTGAAGGCGCGTTCCTGGTGGCTGCCAGGAAGGCTGGATTGGTACCGGAGGAACTGAACAAGGAATTCCCCAGGATTGGCGAGAATCCGTTTGATTCAGACAAGAAGTTCATGACAGTTATTAACAATGATATTTCAGGCCAGTTCATGGTCTTCACCAAGGGAGCTGCCGATAGAGTTATACCCCTATGTAGCAAGAAAATGGTCGGGAACAGCACTCAGCCACTGACCGATGATGATGCAGCTAGGATTATTAAAATGGGCGAGGACATGGCCTCCGGAGCCTACAGAGTACTTGCACTGGCTTATTTGGAATCCGAACAGCCCATCACCACCGATGATGCCGAGAAAAACCTCATCTTCCTTGGTCTTGTGGGAATGATCGACGCGCCCAGGATAGAAGCAATCGAGGCCATTGCCAAGTGCAAAAAGGCCGGCATACGCGTCGTGATGATAACCGGTGACCACAAACTCACTGCGGTGGCAATTGCCAGGCAGATGGGTATCGCCGACGATAAGTCACATGCATACACTGGCGTCGAGCTCAATGATATGACCGACGAGGATCTTTACAAGATAGTGGACAAGGTGGCGGTGTATGCGAGGGTTTCGCCCGAGCACAAAATGAGGATTGTCAGCGCATGGAAGAAGCGCGGCCAGATAGTTGCCATGACCGGCGACGGTGTTAACGACGCGCCAGCGCTTAAAAAAGCGGACATAGGCATTGCCATGGGCATTACAGGAACAGACGTGTCCAAGGAAGCGGCAGATATGGTTCTCACGGACGATAACTTCGCTTCCATAGTCCAAGCAATTGAGATAGGCCGTGGAATATACGACAATATCCGAAAATTTGTAAGATATATGCTGAGCACAAATTTCGGCGAGGTTCTGGTAATATTCCTTTCATCCTTGCTGGGCTGGCCATTACCCCTGATAGCCATCCAGATTCTCTGGATAAACCTGGTTACTGACGGCCTGCCTGCGGTAAGCCTGGGCGTAGAGCCCTCCGAGGCAGGTGTCATGGATCGCAAGCCCAGGAATCCGAAGGACAGCATATTCTCTGGCGGGATGATATACCACATTGTTTGGGTCGGAGCTCTCATGACCATCGGAACGCTGGGCATATTCGCTTACGGCCTGGGGGATGACCATGAAGCAAACTTGACCAGGGCCAGAACCATGGCCTTCCTAACCATCGCTTTCTTCCAACTATGGCATGTCCTGGCTATCCACATCGAGAAGGACACGGTGCTTTCGAAAAAATTCTTCGCCAACCCTTACCTGCTTGTGGCCGTTGCTGTGAGTGCCATATTGCAATTGATGGTCATTTATGTTCCTTACCTATCTTCGATATTCCAGACCATGGCCCTACCAATGTACGAGTTCACATTGTGTGTTCTGGTATCCAGCAGCGTGTTCTTTGCTGTGGAGACTGAGAAGGCCATCAGGCGCAGGAAGGATGGTTTGGCAAGGAAAGCGCCAGTGAAGGTAAAGGCCTGAAGACCCCATAAATTCTGAAATAACCAAACTCCTTATATTTCCCCTTACTATTCCGTTGACAGAGGGTAGAAAATGCTGGACATCAAGCTTATCCGTGAGAATTCTGAGATAGTCAGGGACAGCCTGCGCAAGCGCGGGGATGACGAAAAGATCCAGATGCTGGAAGAGTTGGTAGGGAAAGACCAGCAATGGCGCCAGAGCCTTGATAAAGCGAACGCGCTCAAGGCCGAGCGCAACAAGATCGCCAAGCAGATTGCCGAGGTAAAAAAGGTTGGTGGCGATGCCTCTGAACAGATAAAGCGCAGCGCGGAGATTCCGAAGGAAATCGCAAGGCTGGATGATGAAACCATAGCCCTGAAAACCAGGGTGGACGAAATTCTGATGCGCCTGCCCAACATCCTTCATGAAAGCGTGCCAGTAGGTGCGGATGACTCGGCCAACGTCGAGGTAAAGAAATGGGGCAAGCCGAAAGAATTTAATTTTGAGCTGAAAAGTCATGGAGAACTGGCCGAATCCCTGGGGCTTGCAGACTTTGACAGGGCAACAAAGGTGGCCGGAGCAGGCTTTAATTACCTCAAAGGCGATTTGGCGTTGTTGGACCTTGCATTGATGAATTATGCCATTAATTGTATGGTTAACAAGGGTTATACGCTCATTGAACCGCCTTTCATGATGCGCCGCAGCGCTTATGAGGGCGTTACAGACCTTGCGGACTTCGAGAATGTCATGTATAAAATTGAGGACGAAGACCTGTATTTAATTGCAACCTCGGAGCACCCAATGGCTGCAATGTTCATGGACGAGATAATTGACGAGGACAAGCTTCCGCTGAAGTACGTTGGATTTTCCACCTGCTTCAGGCGCGAGATTGGCGCGCATGGCGTGGATACTAAAGGTCTTTTTCGCATGCACCAGTTCAACAAAGTGGAGCAATTCATATTCTGCCAGCCTGAGGATTCATGGAAGTACCACGAAGAACTTCAAGCCAATACCGAAGCAATGTTCCAGGCGCTCGGATTGCCATATCATGTGGTCAATGTCTGTACGGGCGATATCGGCAACCTAGCTGCCAAGAAATATGATATCGAAGTATGGTTCCCCAGGCAGGGCAAGTACGGCGAAGTGACGTCATGCTCCAACTGCACGGATTATCAAGCTCGGCGATTGAACATCAGGACCGGAAAACACGGTGGCGACAAAAAGAGCGTGCCGCACACCCTGAACAATACCGCCATAGCCACGTCAAGGGCCATGGTCGCGATATTGGAGAATTACCAGAACGCGGACGGAACCGTGACAGTGCCCGAGGTTCTTCGTCAGTACATGGGTGGAAAAGAAAAATTGGGCAAGGTTTGAAATTCAAACCTTGCTGTATGCGACCTGAAGTTTATCCACCAGCTGGACAATTTCTTCAGGCGTGATTATCAGGTCATCGCTTATCTCTTTGAATTTATCCGTGTTGTAGCTCTTTGAATTCACCACAGACTCCACAAGCCTGGCGCAGTAATCAAGGTAAGCATCCAATGTCTGAGCGACCTGATGGTTAACCCCGATGAGCGCGTTTACTTCCGTCATTATTCTCACCTCCTGTTCTTCTAACTGTGATAACATTGATTCCAGTGTTTAAATCATCTTTGAGGGATTGCCCCGGGACTTCCATGAGACAACAGTCCAAAACCTATTTCTACAACCGGTGATTAGCGCCTCACATGGCAGTGGACATCATATCGGTCAAGGACCTGGTGAAGGTCTATGGCGACGTGAGGGCCGTTGACGGAATATCATTCGGTGTCGAGAAGGGCGAGGTGTTCGCTTTCCTAGGGCCGAACGGCGCTGGCAAAACGACGACCGTGGAGATAATCGAGACCATCCGCGATGCCACTTCAGGCGATATTTCCATCCTCGGAATGGACGTGAAGAAGAATCGTTCGGAAATCCTGAAACGCATCGGAGTTCTGCCGCAAGAGTTCAGCTCGTTCGACCGCCTCACAGTCGAGGAGACGCTGAAGTATTATGCTGCCCTATTCTGCACTGTTTGTGACATTAACAAGTTAATCGACCTTGTGAACCTGGAGGAACATAGGAACAAGCTTTACATCAATCTTTCAGGCGGCCTCAAGCAGAGGGTCGGAATCGCTGTCGCGCTCGTGAATGATCCCGAAATAATTTTCCTGGATGAACCTACCACCGGGCTTGACCCGAGAGCAAGACATGACGTCTGGGAAGTAATCAAAGGCTTGAAAAAGGAGGGGAAAACCGTTTTCCTCACCACTCATTACATGGAGGAGGCTGAAGTCCTTGCTGACTACATCGCCATAATCTCCAAGGGCAAGATAATCGCTTATGGAACCACGACCGAACTGATAGACAAGCATTTCAAAACAGTAAATGTCACTATCAAGGGCGGTTCAGCCGGGGTCGGTGAACTTGCAAGTAAAATGGGCATGGCCGTCCAATCTATGAACAATGGAAATATCACTGTTGAAGCTGCCGGCAATGAGCAGATTGTCGAATTCCTCAACGCATTAAAGGCCAATAACATTTCATATCTGAGCATGGACATCAGGAAGCCGAACCTGGAGGACCTTTTCCTGATGCTGACAGGAGAGGCGCTCGTTGAACAAAAGGAGGCGCCAAAATGAACATGAGAAGGGTGATGGCCAATCTGACAGTCCATATTAAGCAGTTCTCCAGGGAGAAGAGCACAATATTCTTCGTACTGGCATTCCCGATATTGTTGATGCTGTTGTTCGGGTTCATCTTCTCGGATGTGGATAATGTCACATACCAACTGCCTGTCCAGGACAATGATGATGGGTACTGGTCCAATCAACTGATAGACGGAATAAATAACTCTAGCATTTTCGAAATTGTTATTGTTGACCCCAGTGAGAATCCGAATGAATATCTCAATTCCTCGGGCCAAAATACCATACTTGTGATTCCGTCTGGATTCTCCGAACAAATAAATAATACCAAAACGGTCTATTATTATCTGGGAGAAGCTTTGAACGCAACATCCGAGGCTATGAATCATTC
>JAUSPR010000172.1 GCA_030655715.1 Thermoplasmata archaeon | reverse complement strand
CCAATGTGGTTTTCCAGCATCTTCTCGAAACGCATCCGTTTGGGTCTGGCTTCTGAGGCAAGTTTTTCAATGTCCAATTGCTTGTTTTTGCCAATCCCAAGACGGGCGAAATGTCTATCAAAGGCCGCCTCAATAAGGTCTCGAAGCTTATCTACATGTTCTGATAGTTTCATCTGCTAACATCCTGCCATGAAGTTTCTATATCCAGTTCGATCTCTTCATCGGGTCTGGCAGCTGCCAATAACGTCAATTGATTCGTAAGGAGCGTTTTGTACTCCTGCACGGTCATAACCTTGCTTGTTACCTGAAAACACACTTTCCGCGGTGTCTTTGGCACAGGAGGCTGTTCATGCCCACCACCGGGTTGCGATCCCGGCTTAGGCGCTTCTGCAATAAAGCTGCTTTGAAGAATCACCAACTCGTTGTCCTTGGTGGGTGCCAGTGCCGTATAGTTCAAGATATCTGAGAGCGAGTAACCGCAGTTTTTGCAACTGATGGCATATTCCAGTACCGGCTCTCTGATGATCCTGTCTGTGCAGTACCGCTTAAGTTCATCCAATTTTTTCTGGTTCGATGCATTCAGGTCAGCAGGATAGCCCTTCAGGGTTCTCTGGGCTGCATCAATTTTGCCGCTAAGAAGTTGATATTCGTGGCTCATTCCGGCGGCGGCGTTTTTGATCAGTTTGTAGTATTCGTCTTTGACAATCTGACCTTGCTGCTGAAGGCCGCCGACATTCTTGACCATATCCTGTTTGTATAGGCGGATAAATTCTTCGTACGCCCCCTGTATGGCAACATCTTTCCGATCCGCCTTTTTGAGTTCAGAAACAACTTCTTCAATAAAGCGTTTGAACTCCCTGACTCTAGGAAAGTCCTTTTTGATGAATTTCTGTGCCGTCAGAATGGTCTGAATTGAGCCGCGAAACAGGTCACTGTTGGTAAGCAGGAATTCAACCTTTTCGATATAGTTGCTTTCAGTGATCTTCCCAGAAAAGCTGAGCAAAGTCTGTTTCTGGCCTGCTACTGTTGGGAACAGGGACTCGAATCCTTCGACCGTATCGCCCAGCGTCGTCAACGCGCCACTGAAATGGTCGGCCATGTGCCGAATGCTGTCAGCAAGATCGAAGTCGTTGATATTCCAGTCAACCTTTCGCCGGGTATGGGATTCGATCTCAAGATCCATAAGCAGCTGGACCGCCTGATTTTTCTGTGCGGCCGTCAGGGTTGCGGTAATGGACCTGAATGAAGCCGACTTGAATTTCGTCGCATTGGTAAAAGCGTCCTGAATACCATTATGCTCATGGGAGAACCACGTATCACCATTGTATTTTACGGACAGGCGACCGGCCCGAAAGAGAGCTGCCAAGGTGGATACGATGGTTCCAAATGAGTAGCCCCAGGGTGCTCCGGAGAGATCCGATTCAAGGGTGCGACCGTCCACATGCCGGTTCTTAATCTCGTCGTTGATCTCTTCAACCACTTTCAAATGGTCACCAATAAAATTTCCCTGGCTGTCGAAAAATTTAAAATCATCTCCGGAAAACAGAACACTTAGTCCCTCTTTACGGCTGCTGAAGATTTTAGGGACCAGACCCTCAGACAGATTTGAGGTCAACTTCTTGGTGTAAATATTATTTATCAACTTTCGCTGAATATCGCTGATGGTGCCTTTGAAGCTGTCTGCATTGAGCAGATGTTCATCGAACATGTAAATCAAAGATGCATTACGATAAGCTTTTTCAATTTTCCCCCGCAGCTCTTTTTCTTTCTCTTCCCGGATGATGGAAAAATCCCGTATAATCTGCCGTTTGGCAGCGTCGGATTCGCTTGAGTACTTTTCTTCCATGTAGGAGTAGCGACTGATTTCAGCAATCAGTTTATCAATCAGCGAAAATTCTTTGTTGTCAGGCACCAGTGTTATTAAATCTTTCTGGTGCTGGGTTTCCAATTTGAGGGTCTCAATAAAGTCCTGTCGATTTTCACTGATGTTGAACAGACTATAGACTCTGATTTTAAGATGCTTGCTGCCCGGTCCTGTGAGCTCATCGTCCTGATCGGACAAAACGCTGAACTTAAAACTGTCCGTCCCGTTGGAAAATGTAGCTATGGGGGCAAACAGCTTATAATTCTTGATAAAATAAATCAAAGAGCGTTTCTTTGTGAAAAATTCAACATCAAAGTCATTCATCTCTTCAAGGAGCTTGCCTTCAAGATCAGAAGTAATCTTGTAATTGTTATTTGAAAGCAACAGGACTTTGGCTTCAAGAACCAGCATAAGAGCCTCTTCAATTGATGGCTTTAAAGCATAGTATTTGGTAATGTCGGAGATATAGCTCTTTGTGATGTTTTCCACCGTTGGAGAAACAACTTCAGAGTCAGCCAGAAGATGAATGGTCTTCAGAAGTTCTTCACCGTTGATAGTGCTGCCACGCTCTTTCAGAATTTTTTTAGCGGTATCATATTTGTTTGCCAATCCGATAGGTGGAGCCGTCTGGGCTTCTGTGCATATTGAGTGACCGGGGGTAAAACTGTAAAGCTCTTTTTCGCGCATCTGTTTCCGCAGAACATCAAACGTTGTAATGATCATTCCTCGAGCAGCGATTTGGGTGGCTACCAACGAATTGGAGCTGAACAGAAACTTCTGTAGAATATCGAACTGATATCTATGGAAGGGATAGTAGGTGGCAAACTCTTCTGCATCTGCCGTTTTTGTAGGAAAGGAGGATTTCAGATTGGTGGCGTCAGATACGAGACCTTCATTTTTCTCGTAATAGTCCACAAGTTGTTTGCGCCCAGTTTCAGTCTTACGGAGAAGACGGCTTTGGATAATGACATTAACCTCCGTAGAATCGAGGTGGATCTTGGTTTTAAACCGATCGATTACCTTGGTTAGCTGGCTTCGATTCACATTGGTATTGTTTATGACATCATCTAGTTTTTCCTGAGAGATTGCGATTGTCCAAACTTTGTTGCTGATGCTAGAAAGAGCCTCACTGATACCTTCCAAGTCCAGCAGAGTAAATTTCTTTTGGTTGATAGCCTCGCTGACCTCATCAAACACAAAGACAAGG
>JAUSPR010000261.1 GCA_030655715.1 Thermoplasmata archaeon | reverse complement strand
CAGGAACGCGACATGCCGTTTGTATGTGCGCTTTGATTTATCTATGATACCCTTGGCCACGGTAAATACCTGATTTTCTGCATCACCGGGCAGCACATCTGGGGGTAAGATGCATAATTTGAATGTAGGGGTATCTGGGACATCTTCGAAATATCGCGGAAACATTACTACATCGACTTCTTTGCCATCTCCGATTTCGTCTGATACTGTTTTCTCAATAATTGTATCCAGGTCCTTATCATCAATCGACGAGCGCTCGGTGTTCTTTAGCTTATTCAAATTGGCTTTTGTGCTGATTCTGTGAAGTTTATTCCTTGATCGAAAGTAATGTCCTTTGTTCTCCAGGTTCTTCAAGCAAGTGTCGATGTCTGTAAATTCCGCAGCATCTGGCCCACATAGCGCCCAGCGAACTTCACCGGTGGATGCAAATTCTTGCTTCTGTCCGCCAGTGGATTCAAAGAAAACAGCCGTCCCTACCTGTTTATGAAGGCATAAATTCTTGATAGCTGGCGATGATTCCTGGTCTAATACTGTAGCCCAGCCATTTGCACCTACTAAATCGCTATTGATTGGTATGGCCAGATCCATGTTACCCATTTGCCCATATACGATATTAGCGAAATATGAATCGCCCATTGGCGCGTTCCCTACCGTGATTAAACTATTTTTCAGATTTTCCTTCGTGGCTTCCATGTAATTGCATTTTAGCCAGAGGCTGAGCATTCTGAGAACGCCTCTCGTGCGTCCAAATGAATGAAGCCCTTGCCATTTCTTCTCAAAGACCTGAAACACTCTTGGATGGAACGGGTATGATGCATTGAAGACCTCTTCCAACTCCCCAATTTGTAAATCAAGCACGAGGTGGTCCTTATTTTTGATTGTCCATTGGACCCATGATTTAATAGTTTTTTCAATCTCTTTTTTATCTGCTTTGTCTTCAACGTCTTCAAATAACCTTCGCCGAATGATTAAAGAAATCTCATTTCCAGTCGTAGTTTCTATGGATTCATCTACTCGCCCAGAGACATTCTGCAGAAGTTCCAAGTCTTCTTGGTCTTTGTCCGTGACATTACCAATACTCTTACTGAAACTGTTGACTATGGATATGTGTGGCATGCTTGCCACAACACTTGTTAGATTTTGATAGAAGTGCCTGAACTGATGGTTCAAGGTGGTTTCTCCGACTTCCACGCCACGCATGGCTTCCATTGCATTCAAGACCTCATCCAACAAAAGTAATGTGGGTTCTCCGTCTCCCAATAATTTCCTAATGGTGTCGGTGTCTGGTCTCGTTTTATCCTCATCGTAAGGGCGGATTCTCTTCAAAGCCTCCGGACCCATCTGTCCAAATATCTGGCCCCAAGGAGTTCTCATTCCATTTTTGTCGGGATTGTTATAGCTGTAGTTCTGACCGACCCAGGTTATTATCCTCGCCTTTGGAATCTCAGCATCCTGTATTTGATAAGCTATTTTTTCCAAGCTTTCTTTGGGGAGCCATTTGCGTGCCTTTTCACCGTTACCGAACAGATGATAGAGAAGCACCAATGTGTGGGTTTTACCTCCACCGAAGGCTGTATTAAGATTGATGACGCTTCCGCTATCCATGTTCCCGGAAAGCCTGTTGTGGACATGGCGAATCACCGTCATCATGCCATTTGTGAAAACCGTGTTCTTGAAGAAGAGGGTCGGTTCCCTGTAAATTTTCGGTGCATTGGGGTCGTTTGAGGCAATTTGGTCCAGGTGAATCGCATACACCCCGAGGTCCACGCTCTCGCCGTCGATAATGTCCTGCTTCGGTCTCACTAATTTCCACCATGGTTTCATCTTGTTCACCTCTTCCTAAATAATTAATTATATCTTGCTAATACGCCTTCAATTTTGCTGCGTTCCCAACTGCCTTCGGGATATAATGTGTTTAAAGTCAGAGCAAGCTGCCATGTTGTTTTGTCGTCCCTGATTACTTCGGTTATCAAGCGATCCAATGCAGTTGTGTTTCCATCTGCATGAAGGAGCATGGCTTGGTGAAGTTTGTCGAGAGCCGAATCTCTTTTTGGTATATCTGTTATTTTTTCCTCAATCAATGTTCTCATTTTTGCATCTTGAATATCTTCCCTGAGTTTTAACTGGATATCTTTTTTATCTGTGGCGGTCTGAATTATTTTATCATTGCTTACTCCCAATAGGTAATGTCGTCGATTAGCTGGAGAAAGCAATGAAACGAATTTTTCAGTGCTGGATTTTTTCATTTCAATTACTTCTTGGCTAAGCAACCTTTCAATGCTTGCCCCAATACCTCTGGATAAAAGGCTGGCCGTGTCGAATGGAATATCAGATGAACTGGGTTTTTTCTCCTTTTTATCATCATCAGACTCCTCACCGGTCAAGGTTTCTTCTTTTGATTGGCGAAGTGTCCAGAGGACCATCATTGTGAATCTGGCATCCTCTTCGACGGCTTTATCGCTGCTTGTCGGGTCAATGATTTTCATAGCCTCATTAGCCACAGTATCCCAGACGATTTCAAGATAATCAGATAATGGAACTTTACTTCCATCGGCCTTTTCAACAGTTTCCCACTTGCTGAATAATTCCATTGCAGGACCTAAACAAGCATAGATTGCATCAGCACCCACAATACCGTCTTTATTTAGTCTGGCCAGCCAGGTGCCAATACGCCCAGGTAATTCAGATAAAATATTAGCCCAATCACCAACTCCTGCATCATCAGGACGAGGTCTAATAACAATATGGACACTTGTTTTTAGAGCTGCGGACCGTTGTGCCCTCATACGATGGGCCATTTCCGATTGTATGGGCCAAGAACCGGTGATTGTCCAGCCCCCATCAACAAGCCCATTCAATGCAGTAGCCCATCCAGCTGTTGTTTTATCCGCATATACGACATAGCCAATCCCATCGTCTTTTGTAATTCTTTTTGCTTCGGCCATTGCCTTGCTTACCATTTTTTCATACCATTCATCTGTTTTGGGATTGCCTTGAGAATCGTGATCCTTTCTATCTTTAATAACCTCATTGGTTCGTGGAGAAAGGCCATCGACCAATCCCTGAATTTCAATCATTCGTTTTAACCATACGATGAAAAAATTACTCAAATTTGAATATGGGACTTTATCATAATAAGGTGGGTCTGTTGCGAATACATCGACACTATTATCGGGAAGCGGGTGTTGCGTTGCATCTGCTATTTCAATTATGGGTGGCGTCCATTTTGCACCAAGTTCAGCGGCCTCAATTCCTTCTTCAACTCCCTTGAGTCTTCTTAACCAGTTAACACCACCTTCTGTATTAAATGGGTTAATTTCATAGAAGTCCCAGTTCATGCTAATTGTCTGCATGGCAAAAACCCGCCCAAAAAATTCAACATTGGATCTCCACCCACACAAGGTACAGTTTAAATCCGCTAATTTTGAAACCACAAATGCGAGCCCCATTCTAATAGCTGGGTCTTCAATTTCAATAACTTTTTTGCACAACATCATTTGTGTTATAGCCTGTCGTGGAGTAAACAAATGGTTCCATTCAGTTAAGGCGTAACTTTGAACATTAAAGCCAAGAGTTCCTTGAGGTGGAAGTGGTTCCGTGGGTAATAATTGAAAACCGTTAATATTTTCATTTAAAATTTTATTATAATATTCAACTGCTTTCTGTCTTGCAGTTCTTTCACCTATTGTAGGCAGTCTATATGTTCTTCCTGAATCCCCAATCTCGGTCCCAATGATTACCAACAATTGGCTGTCCATTGTGCCACCTTCACGCATACTTAATTGTTTTTTAACGGAGGATACAGGGGTTTTATGACCACAAATTGGGCATGTAGCGTTTCCATCTTCTACAGTTTTCTTTAGAACCTCATCTGCTCGTGGATTTTTAACTATTCCAACTTCTACGGATTTTCCATTTCCTTTTGAAAATGAATAAGAATATCTTGAAGTTGGCTTATGTTTATTCTCTGCTACCCAGGGGGAGGATAAAAGTGGAAAAGATATGCCACAATCAACACCTTCGCAGCGTATCGTTCTTGCACAGATATAACCAATGGGAACTTCCTTCCCCTGTAGTTCTTTTGGTATAGGGTAAAACTCGCTTAATTCTTTCTGTAATTCATCATTGATTCTCTCTGCTTCTTTCCTCATTCTTGTTATAAAATCTTTGCCAGCATTGGGCAAAAATTCTAATTGAAATTTGTTAATCAAAATAGGAATTGGGTTTAAATCGGTAGCAATTGGTTTAGCCCCTACCCTCATAGCTTCAAGCGGAATAGAGCCCCCGCCAGCGAATGAATCCAGAAGAATTGGGGAATTATTGTCATAACAGCCTAATACCATCTCTTGAGCACAAGTATTCCAGTGTTTATTTGTTCTCACATCCCAATTGGAGTATTCCCCGATATATTTCAATAATCTTTTTCTGAGGTTTAATGGGCGGTTACGATTTGCTTTTAAATTACCATTATCTTTTTCATTCCAGTTTCCTTTGCCCAGTTCTAATTTTGTTTGTAATTTAGATGCACGAATTTCAAATTTATCTAAGGCCAGGGCAATTACTTTCTGTAAGTCTGTAGGGCATTGCTTATCCGCTGGATCTGGTAATAAACAAGCAAGATTCATGGCCCTGCATGCAGCCAAGGGTCGCCTTGCCCACCAAATATGAATTGCAGCGACTGTTCCAGTTTTTTTGGATTTCTCAATAGCACTGTATTTTGTTACAGTAGCTAATGGGAAATCAACCTCAGCCAGCCGCTTGCATTCCTTTGGAATCGCCATTAGGACTTATCCCCCTTCAAATGAGCTGCCTTCTCCCGAATCTCAGCCATCTGGAAGAACAAGCGCTGAACCTTAATTTCAGGTGTAGCCTTGATTGTATTGAATGGGTCCCGCACTCTGAGCAAATCTGGTTTGGTTTTAGGATTTTCTACGACATAGAGCCAGTAATCTTTTCCCAAGCGCTCTGCTGCTGACCACTCGTTTGGTGTGAGGATACCATCGTGCTCTGTTGTCTTTCCTTTGACTTCAATGAACCTTATTAAATTATGACTTACATCGTAGCTTTCCAAATCATAGCCAACACCATCAAGTTCTCTTGATTTGACTGTGGCCGCGCCGTGCTCCAGTTCCCATTTTGTCACAAATTCTACAGCGGCCTTCTCAACTTCGCTGTCCCGCTTCAACCGCGATGTATCTACCTGAACAACACTCTCAACATCTGCTGTATAATTCTCTGGCAGCGGTGTGACATAGGCAAGCGCTACCGGGGTATTTTGCTTAATAATGAC
>JAUSPR010000260.1 GCA_030655715.1 Thermoplasmata archaeon | reverse complement strand
TGGGGCGGTTCCTGGCTGAATTGCTGAACTGGCTGCACTGGTGGATATGGTTGATAGTAAGGCATGGGCAGCTGGGTATTATTCTTCTTGTTGTCAATTTTTCTGTATATCAAGAACAATAAAACCACTATCAAAATTATGGGGATGAGCGATACTGTTACGCACAATAGGCTCTCTAACCAAAAAAAATCATCATAGTATGTTTCATCAGTTACCCAGTCAATTTCCAACTCAATTCGAACAGTACCCGTGGGGTTTGCATCATCTGGGGTGGCACTGACCTCTCTGTTGTCAACTATTACCCAGATTTCTTCCTGCATCCACATGTCATCCTCATTATCTATCTCAACATGAAGGGAAATATATGTCTGGCTTACATTTTCCTGAGAACAATTTTTGAAGGCTATGCCTCCAGGATCTTGCTCATAGGGATATGCATTCATGTACTGGGTCATGCTCATTACATAGACATCCACATTGTCTCCCTGAACCACGGTCATGTTCACCCAGAGATCCGCACTTTCCCAGGCATAATATGGGCCTGAAGCGTAATGGTCTCCCTCGCCAATGTAAACGGTCTCCGGTTCCTGAGCAAAGGCTATGCCAGTGAATCCTGCGCAGAAAAACATTCCTGCCAGTGCTAGAATAATTAGTCTTCTTCCTATCATATACTCCCTCAGAACATCATGGTTCTAGGGATGTATAAATATTTCGGACTCACAATTTCTTCATGACGCTTTCCAGCACGCTCTCGAAGATGATGCGCCCGTCCCCCACGGGAGAGGAAAATCCACGCGTCCAGTCCGGATGTGTAAATCTGTGGAAAACTCGTTCGGGGTGAGGCATCATTCCCATGACATTACCCGAGGGATTGCAAATTCCTGCGATGTTCCGCGGCGAGCCATTCGGATTCCATGGATAACCAGCATACTCGCCGTTCTGGTCTACATACTTGAAGACAATCTGGTCGTTTTCTTCCAAATCTTTGTATATTTTCTCGGCTTTTTCTGTTGGAAAGAGCAGTTTTCCTTCGGCATGTGCTGAAGGAACAAGCAATACCTGGCCTTGATTTAATTTATGGGTAAATATACAATTAAAATTATTTACATATTTCAATAATGTTGGGCGGCACTCGAACCTTGACGAATCGTTCGTCGTCAGCACGGCCTGCGGAACCTGGCTCATGACGCCGTCAATACCGGGAAGGAAGCCCATTTCCACCAGAACCTGGAAACCGTTGCACACGCCGAGTACTGCGCGGCCTTCCTTGATGAACTCGGTTAAAGGGGAAGATAACTTGCTTTTAATTCTGGCCGCCCAGATTGCGCCGGCCCGGACATAATCCCCGGAGGAAAAACCACCTGGAATCATGAGAATGTGATAGTCCATTAAGTCGCGTTTTTCAGAGTCCCAGACATCCTGGCCAGTGAGCTGTTTCAGATGGACGAGTTCCACATTTGCGCCCAGCCGTTTGAATGCCAGCAGGGATTCATCTTCACAATTCGTGCCCTCGATTCTCAGTATGCAGATTTTTACATCTTCGGGTCTCATTCGCTTCCCCCCATCTGCTTCCACAATGTGTGGCGCCAGGCATTTTCCAGGTCTGAAATCCTGGTATCGACAAGTAATTCCTCGCCCGAGCAAATCACCAAATCAGAGCCGGAAACCTCTCCCAGTTTGGTAATAGTAATTTCCTTGAAAAGCGATTCAAATTCACTGGCATCTTTGGGTTGAACTTCCCCAAGCCAGCGAGTGTTTGATTCTGCGAATAATTTCGACGTCGAAGGCAAGGAGCCCATTGCTCCGAGGTCAAGTTCGGCACCCAGTTGGCCGCCAATGCACATCTCGGATATTGCCACGCCCAGACCGCCGTCCGATATGTCGTGACATGAGTGAACAAAGCCTTTTCCCATGGCCTGGAGCATTGCGTCCATGCTTTTTGCCAGCATGGGGATGTCGGTATCAGGAACCTGGGAACTTGTGCCGCCGGCCAATCTGTAAAATGCTGAGCCGCCCATTTCGGCACCGGTTTTTCCGACCAGGTATATCAGATTACCCTGCGCCTTTAGATCCGATGTTATGGACTTTCTCACGTCAGGATGAATGCCCACGCCCAGAAGAACCGCGGTCGGCATTACAGAAGTGGATTCGCTCTCATTGTAGAAACTGACATTGCCGCTTGGTGTCGGAATATTTAATCGGGCTGCGGCCTCGCCAAGACCTTTCAGGGCCTCGTAGAATTCTCCGAGCCGCTCTGGCTTTTCAGGATTTCCGAAATTCAGGCAATTGCTGAAAGAATGCGGCCTTGAACCGACAGCCACGAGGTTCCGGCACATCTCGTCGATGACACCTTTTCCACCGCGGTAAGGGTCGATGGCCATGACCCATGGGTTTACAGCGGTAGTAATAGCCAGGCCTTTCCATGAATCCTCGACCGGCTTGAGCACGGATGCGTCTCCGTGACATGCATGACCAAGTACGCCCTGCAGCGGCTTGAGCACGGTATTGCCCCTGACCTCATGGTCGTACTGGCGTATCACCCAGTCTCTTGAACAAATGTTCTGGGATGCCAGCAGTTCAAGCAGTGGTTTTGTGTAATCTGCCGGTTCTTTCGGTGGATTCTCGCCCACCTTTTGCTCGGGCTTCCTGATCTCTCTGGGTCGGCAATATTCAGGACCGCCAGTTAAAAATTTAAGTTCCATGTCAAGTATCTTTACTCCGTTGAAGAACACCCTGGCCACTTGCTCGGGAATAACGCGACCCACAACGGTCGCTTCGACATCGTTGAACTTGAAAACGTGTAAGACTTCTTCCAAATTTTCATCGGTTACAGCCAGCATCATCCTTTCCTGGGATTCGGAGACCCAAATCTCCCATGGGAGTAGTCCGTCTTCCTTCGTCGGGACCTTGTCAAGCTGAACTTCCACGCCGAAGCCTGCCGCATATGCCAGCTCACCGCAAACGCAAGAGAGTCCGCCGCCGCCCAGGTCCTTCATTCCGGAGATAATGCCGCGCCTGGCAACTTCCAGTACCGCGTGAATCACAGGCTCCTTGGTTATCGGGTCTCCGAGCTGGACCGCGCCCCTGGACTCGGTTTCCGATTTCTTTGTCAGGACTGCTGAAGCAAATGTCACGCCGTGAATTCCATCCCGGCCTGTGCGGCCGCCTACCAGGACCAGGTTGTCGCCCACGCCGCCGACACGATTTTTGTAAAGATGGGATTTACTGGCAATACCCACACAGCCAACGTTGACCAGGCAGTTGCCGGTATATGATTCATCGAAGAAAACTCCGCCGCTCAGGGTTGGAACGCCGATACGGTTACCGTAATCCCTGATTCCGGAAACAACGCCGCTGAACAGGTATCTCGGATGCTTGGTGCCCTTCGGGAGCTTATCCATTGGCGTGTCAAGATTTCCAAAGAATAAAGGATCGATTAGCGCGATTGGCTGGCAGCCCATGCACAGAACATCCCGAACAATACCGCCGATGCCGGTTGCTGCGCCGCCGTATGGTTCAACGGCACTCGGATGATTGTGGGATTCTATGCGAAGTGAATAGGCATTATTCTCGTCAAACTCCATGACTCCTGCATCGCCCCGGTCAATGACCTGGGGATTATCTATGCCGAAAACAAATTCCTTCAAAATTTGTTTCGAACTCTTGTAACAACAATGCTCGGACCATGCCTGGCCTATGGATTGCAGCTCAACTTCAGTAGGATTCCGGCCCTGCAATGCAAAATAATCGACCAACGCCTTCATCTCGTCAAGGCTGAGACCGGTGCCGCTTTCAATGGCCAGCGCCTTCAGTTGCTCATCGTTAGCTTCGGAAAGTAAAATCTCATTGAATGGAAAAGGTGCGTCTAGCTTCCGGTACAGACCTTCCAGGGCCAACTCAGGCCCCCTTTTCAGGGCGAAGTTCGTAGGAATATTCATTGATCACCGGGTTGGAAAGAAGCGCGACGCAAATTTTCTCGACCTGGGCGCGGGCTGCAGCCTCGTCGGCAGTGTTCAGGTGAATGGAGAAGAATTTGGAGGTCTTGACCTCAGAAACCTCAGTGAAACCGAGCAATTCCAGCGCTTTTCTGGTGTTCTTTCCCTCGGGGTCTGCGACCCCTTTTTTCAGTGTTATCCTGATGTCTGCTATGAACATTTGAACCACGGACTGGGGATAGAGGAAACCCTATTAAATGATTGTTGAAGAGAGGGCTGGATGGGACTATCCACCATGTAAAAAGATGATGTCCAATCCTCCGCCAAATTCCAGAACATTAATCCAATCAAGGTACCCAGGCATATTCCAAATTTTCACTGTCTTCTCCAGCTTACTCGCCTCCAAGTACGTCCAAATGTCCCTCAGGACTTTGGATACCGATAAAGTTAAAAAAATACGGGCGGGGCATTCGGGTGCAGAACACCCGAGGTTGGAGAGAGAGTTGTCCCGCCCAAGTGGGGAAGAGTTGATAGTAATCGGTAGTATCAAATAGACATCCGTGCATCCCTGTTTAATAGGAGTTTCCGTAAACTACCAGCCCCTAAAGTGGCTGACGTTTGTTGCCAGGGCAGGAAGTTTACGTGCGTAGGCCATGCACCTTACTTATCAAAGCCACTAAGCTTTGATTTCATATGCGATAGGTTGCACGGTACATGGCGGTTTATCTTTTGATTGCATTCGTGTAAATGGCCATTTCATCTCAGGCCTAAAGACCTGAGAGTTCTTAGCCTTTAACACTTAACCTTAAAAGGGGGAATGATTCACAATATCCCTAAAGTCCCAATCTTTCGGTAATAGGTATTTCGAGCAGGTCAATGACCTTATGAGTCTGTTTCGATACTTCACCCACCCTGTCTTTTCCGTTCACTTCAACGATGCAGACCTTTGACAAATATGTCAAAATATCCTG
>JAUSPR010000251.1 GCA_030655715.1 Thermoplasmata archaeon | reverse complement strand
TGCAATAAAATGCCTTTGTTGCCGTTCCAGCTATCAGAATAGCAGCTTGCTTATTTCTTGTATTTGTGTATAAGCATATTGTCCCAATCTACGTCATTGTTAAAACCTTTGTTTTTCAGGAACTGGCTCATGGATTCCGTGACCCTTGCGACCTCGAGGCTCTTGGCAGAATGGTAATGCCCGTAAATGTAGAATTCGACAGGCTGGGCAGGCTTCTGAAGTATCGGGAAAATCATCCTCATGCGTCCCTGGCGGTTGTACCCCTCGGGCTTCTTGCCCTTCTCCAGGTCTATGAGATTCTCTGTAATCAACATGGTCGTGACTTCCTCTTCTTCAGGAAGCTGGCCTGTCTCTCTGAGGAACTTCATGAACAGTTCTTTGTATACTGGTACTAGGTCCTTGTACTTGACGCCTTTTTCAAATACTATGTGTCCGCTTCTTACTTTCATGTTATCAACCTAAAATAGGGAGGTTCTCTATTTAATAATTTGCTGTATTATTCGGTATTCGAACCTTATCGGTATCCGAAGCCCTGCGGGCATTTTTATCCGGTATCCAAAGTCCTGCGGACATTCGGACGTTCTTGGCCTCGGGTTGGCAGGATTGAAAAAGAGATATCCTTCATATGATGATTGCAGAAAGCCATATTCTATCAATGCATTTAAATAATTGGAACACGATATAGGAAATACGGATGGGATGCCAATGCCGAAAAAACTGCCAAAGTACCTCAAGGAACGTGAGGTAAGGAAACTGCTGGAAGCACCCTGCAGGGAGAAATTGCGCGACCGCTTGATACTGCGCATGCTGTACAGGTGCGGCCTCCGTGTTTCTGAGCTCACAAATCTAAAAATCGAGAATATCGATTTCGGGGATGCAACACTCATGGTTCGCGGAGGAAAAGGCAATAAAGACAGGCTCATCCCGGTGGACCACCAGACCCTTGACATGATAGAATATTTCATCGAAGGCGCAACTTCCGGTTTTCTGATTCTTTCCGAGCGAAATGAAAAATTATCAACAAGGCAAGTTGAACGTTTGGTAGAGGCCTATGGAAAGGATGCCGGTATCGAACAGCCAATACATCCGCACATGCTCAGGCATTCTTTCGCGGTGCATTGCCTCAAGTCAGGCATGAACCTTCGTACCGTGCAGAAGATGCTGGGTCATTCCTCGCTCACCACAACCCAGATATACCTGGACATCACCGGCGACGATGTGAAAGAGGACTATTTCGAACATCCGCTACCTGTTTAATTCGGCATGCGAAGCCTACGGCATTCGCACTTCACTCAGGCAGATTTCCAGATTTCTTAGATGCATTTTGTGCAATCTCCTTGCCAAACTTAATACCCAAGAACAGCAATTCCGGTGGCATATGTCATCCTTGGCACTGAAAGGCGGTTGGGTGGTCACCCAGAATTCCAAACGGGAAATAATCAAGGCCGATGTTCTCATCGAGGACGGTCGCATCAGCCAGATAGGGGAAGTTGGCAAGGCCGATGAAATCATCGACACAAGTAATTGCGCAATAATCCCCGGTCTGATTAACGCTCATACCCACATTTCCATGACACTGATGCGCGGAATCGCGGACGACATGAATCTGGAGAAGTTCCTGGAAAAGACCTTCAAGGTGGATGCTGCCAGAACTCCCGAGGACATTCACTTGGGCGCGGAACTGGGGGCCATAGAGATGCTCCGTTCCGGTTGCACATCCTTCGTAGATATGTATTACGGCCAGGACATGATTGCCAAAGCAGTAAAAGATTCGGGCATTCGCGGTTTTCTTGGCTGGGTGGCTCTGGATGAACAGTTCACAACCCAGAAAGGCAGCCCATTGTCCAATTGCGAGAATTTTATCGACTCTCACAAGGGCCAGGAGAGAATACATCCCCTTGTTGCGCTCCAGGGAGTTTATGTTTGTTCCGAAGAGACTCTGTTAAAGGCAAAGGAGCTGGCATACCGGAAGGACACGCTTCTGCACATCCACCTATCCGAAACCAGGAAAGAGGTTTACGACCATCAGGCCAAGACCGGAAAAAGACCTGCGGACTGGCTTTATGACATTGATTTCCTCTGCGATAAACTTCTCGCAGCCCATTGTGCATGGCTCACCATGGCCGAGATGCGGAAGATGGCTGAGAAAAACGTCAGCGCTGCCCACTGCCCGATATCCAATATGAAACTGGCAAGCGGCTTCGAAGCACCGATTCCGGAAATGCAGGCCCTCGGAATGAACGTTGGCCTGGGAACGGACGGTTGCTCATCGCAAAATCGCTTGGACATGTGGGGTGAGATGAAGACCTGTGCTTTACTGCACAAGGTCCAGCGTCTGGATGCGACTGTGATGAATGCCCAACGGACTTTTGACATGGCAACCATCGAAGGCGCTAAAGCCCTGAAAATGGGCAACGAGCTTGGTAGCATCGAGGTTGGAAAGATCGCGGACCTGGCTGTAATCGACCTTCGGCATCCTGCAATGGTGCCGACGTTCCCCGAGAACCTGATATCCAATCTGGTTTATTCATGCCAGAGCGATTGTGTCCTTCATACGATAGTCAATGGACATGTAGTAATGCGAAATGGGGAAATCCTGACCTTGAACCAGAAAGAAGTGGTTGAAAAGTCACAATTGATAAGTAAAAAGTTCTTTTGATTTAGGCATTGTATAACATTTATGTATTTTTCATCTTATTTCTTAAATATCACCTCCCTTCTTGGTTGCTTTAAGAAAATATCACTGCCTAGGTGTGGAACGGGAATAGCAGCATGGGTGAAGCCGTCGATAAGAAATTGGTCGTGCTGGGCGACTCGGGTGTAGGGAAGACCGCGCTTGTCCAGCGTTTCGTTAAAGACAAGTTTTCGGAGGAATACAGGCCAACCGCTGGCGCTGTTCC
>JAUSPR010000243.1 GCA_030655715.1 Thermoplasmata archaeon | reverse complement strand
TTGGGTGTCCTATCTGGAACAGGCATATCTTATATTCAAGCTGGACAGGTTTGATTTTAAACTCAGGAACCAGTACCTTTCACCGAAAAAAATATATTGCATCGATCCCGGCCTCCAGGAAGCCGTTGGATTTAGGAGTTCAAGCGATTGGGGACGGAAAATGGAAACCGTAGTGGGCGGGGATCTATTGCGCCGCAAGGCAATGGTTTTCGACCTTGAGGTCTACTACTGGAAGAACCATCAGCAGAGGGAAGTCGATTTCATCCTCAAGAACGGCCCGGAGGTCCAACAACTCGTTCAGGTGACATATGCGAGCGACCGGCTGGAAGTACCAGAAAGAGAACTCACTTCCCTCGGCATAGCTTCGAAAGCCCTTAGATGCAAGAACCTGCTGGTAATCACGTGGGATTACGAAGGCGAGGAACGCTTGGAAGGAAATAAAGTGAGATTCGTCCCGCTCTGGAAGTGGCTTCTGGAACAGGCAAAGTAGTCAGTTCCGTTTTCTCCACAACATTATTGCTTACAAACCGTCCTCTCCCATACCGCGTTTCACACAATCTTCCTCTGTTTCGAGCCCCCATCACACCCCCCAAGGGCGGCACCAGGTGGAGATATACCTGCACCTACGGGGGCCAGGTTCTGGGCATCACGCAGAGCACGTCCTTGCAGGCAGATATCGGCACGGTGATAAAGGTCAGGCCCATCGAAGTCAGCGAGGAACCCGACGGCTCGCTGTCCTGGTTCGGGGCCGAGGTGATCGAGAAGGCCGAGGAGGAGGACTCCGAGGCGAAGATACGGAAGCTTGTCAAGACCAGGAAAGAATAGTTGTGTTGAACGCAACTTTAAGCATGTTGAAAACGGCGCATTCAATTCATCCTTCGCGTTGTAATTTCAGAACATACGTGCAGCCTGGTATCGGAGATTCGCTATGTTTATATACTGCCTCGCGCCTATTCATCATTCATGTCGGAACCGTCTGTCAAGAAACCGAAGTCCTTCGAGGAATCGCTGAAGGATGTTATGAGCAAGATGGAAGAGATACTTCCCAATCTCCCAGATTGAGCTTTGCCCAGGAATTCCATCAGGAACTCCCTGGTGATTTTCAGATGGTTCACCCGGTACCTCTTGTCCGTTCCGCGATTTTCGATTATTACTTTTGAATCAAGGATGTACTGGGTCATTCGCCGGTCATGCTTCTCCAGCTCGAATTTGAAACCGAAGCCTGCCGTGTCCAACCACACGGCGACGAATGACAGGGTTGATCTGTGGTTCGTGTTCGGCAATGCCTGTTCCACGATAAGCGTCGAAAGAACATAGGTCATGAACTCAAAACCGTCCATCTGCTTTCTTTCAAGGCCATTGAAAAATCGAATAAGAACCCTGGTGTCCATTTTTTTGTAATCTTTGGGCCTCTGGCCGGTTATCTGCTCTATCCTGTCGCATATGATATTATGTATTTTCAGATAAGTTCTTCTGAGGATAATTCCGGCTTTCTCTTCGCGTTTTGCCATACAGAAGATTAAGCAGTACGGAGATATTTAAACGTAATCGTTCGACAATTTGTAAAGGGGGAATCGTTATCGTCCTTGGCATTGTACTCTGCTACGTACTTCACAAGGGAGGCGCCCACGCCTAAAGGCAGTAAGAAAAGATTGACCGTTCGCTCAAACGTAAACGACCTCCGCCAATATCCCATCACGCATCTTCGCTTTCAGGGCCTTGACGGTGACCAGATCGACCTCGCGCCCCAGCGCTTTCTCCAAGTAATCTTTCAGCGCAATTATATCCAGGCCGATGGGTTCTGACAGTTCCACGAGCACATCCACATCGCTGGCGCGCTTTTGCTCGCCCCGGGCGAACGACCCGAATATGCCTATTCTGCTGACCTTGTACTTGCGTTTCAGCATAGGCTTGCGATTCTTAAGAGTCAATTTGATTGAATCGAGACCGCTTGCTTTCATCGATGGCATATAGGCGTTTTCGCGTATATAAATATGGGGATAGGTGCGCTCCGTTCTTTCCATTCCCGGTCATCCGCCAACGTTTCCCGCGGACGAGTCCGACACACCCACCAGCCTTCTCCCGTTCATCATCGTCCCGATAATTCTGGTTCTGCCGCTGAAGCGCCGCAAAAAGACCATCAATGTCACTGTCAGCGAGGCAAAGCAGTTCACGCCTCCCAAGGGCGGCACCAGGTGGAGATATACCTGCACCTACGCGGGCAATGTCATCGGAGTCACCAAGACCACCGACCTCCAGGTGGACGTCGGCACCGTCATCAAAGTGCGGCCGGACGAAATACGCGAGGAGGCCGATGGAACGCTTACATGGTCTGAAGCGACAGTCATCGAGCTGGCCGACAAAGAGGACTCCGAGGCGAAGATACGGAAGCTTGTCAAGACCAGGAAAGAATAGTTGTGTTGAATGCAGTTCGGGACATTTTCAATCAGAACTCGGAACCAAGTTCCGATACCGATAAAACCAAATGTCCTCAGATTGCACGTAGTTCCAAATCCCCTCAGGGTTTGGATGCCGAATAAAGGACTTTGGATAGAGATAAAATTGGATGCCGACTAAAACCGTTTGGAACGAATGTTCCAATGCCGAATAAAGCCGGGGCGTCACTTTTCACGAATCCTTTCTATCATACTAGAAAGCATTATATAATTCCTATCTAATACTGTATTATGAATTTCAAACGGGTGGTGGCTGAGCAACTGGAGGAACTGGAGGATATCGAGTCCAGGTCCAGGCTTGTCCCGAGGGAGGCACTTCCAACCGGAAAGAGTGCCCTTTCGGCTCCCAACGTGCTCGCGGTCCTGGGTGTGAGGCGCTGCGGAAAATCGATCTTCTCTCACATGCTGGCGAAAGGATACAATTTCGGATACATAAATTTTGACGATGAACGCCTGTTCGATGTCAAAACAAAGGATCTGGATGACCTGCTGCAGGCACTTTACGACCTTCATGGGAAGATAGATTTTATCATTCTGGACGAAATTCAGAAAGTGCCTGGATGGGAGCTTTTTGCAAACCGGCTCAGGAGAACAAAGAGAGTTATAGTCACTGGGAGCAACTCAAAGCTGCTTTCGGGCGAAATGGCGACGAGCCTCACGGGCAGACATATTGACATTACCATGTTCCCTTATTCATTCAGGGAGTTCGCGGTGAGCAAGGATCATCCCGAAGGAGAAGCGTTGACCACATTCGAAAACGCGCAGGTCATTAACCTCCTTGACAAATACATGGAAACCGGAGGATTTCCTGAGGTCCAGGCATTCGGACGCGATATCCTGCGTGGAATCTATAATGACATCATTTCAAGGGATATTCTCCAGCGCCATAAGATGCGCAAGGCCGAAACTCTGAGACACCTGGCAAAACATCTAGCGACCAATATCTGTGGAGAAACGTCATATTCCAGATTGGCTGAACAATTCGAGGTAGGTCATGTTTCTACCGTGTCGAATTGGTTCGCATACTTGGAACAGTCATATCTTTTTTTCAAGCTGGACAGGTTCGATTTTAGTTTCAAACGGCAAGTACTTGCGCCCAAAAAGGTGTACTGTGTTGACATTGGACTCGCCAGGACTGTCGGATTCAGATTCACCGAGGGCATCGGCAGGGCAATGGAAAACATTGTGGCCATTGAGCTTCAGCGGAAAAAGGCACTCATGCATGATTTGGAAGTCTATTACTGGAAGGATCACCAACAGAGAGAAGTTGATTTCATCCTCAAGAACGGTTCGGAAGTCCAGCAACTCGTTCAAGTGACTTATGCCAGTGACCGACTGGAAATACCGGCAAGAGAGCTCACTTCTCTTCACACTGGCTCGAAAACTCTCAGATGCAAGAACCTGCTGGTAATCACGTGGGATTACGAAAGCGAGGAACGCTTGGAAGGAAATAAAGTGAGATTCGTCCCGCTCTGGAAGTGGCTTCTGGAACAGGCAAAGTAGTCAGTTCCGTTTTCTCCACAAAATTATTGCTTACAAACCGTCCTCTCCCATACCGCGTTTCACACAATCTTCCTCTGTTTCGAGCCCCCATCACACCCCCCAAGGGCGGCACCAGATGGAGATATACCTGCACCTACGCGGGCATTGTCATCGGGGTCACCAAGACCACGTCGCTCCAGGCGGACGTGGACAATGTCATCAAAGTGCGGCCGGACGAGGTCCGCGAGGAAGAGGACGGCACGCTGTCCTGGTTCGGGGCCGAGGTGATTGGGCCGACAAGGAAGACAAGGAAACTGCCATCCGGAAGCTTGTCAGGAAGAAGAAAGAGTTGTTGTGTTGAATGCACCCCCGTCGTTCCAAATCCATCAGGACTTTGGATACCGATTAAAAACGTTTGGAACAAGTGTTCCAATACCGAATAAAACCAAATCCCGAAGGGTTTGGATGCCAGATAAAAGTCCTCGATGCTGTTGGCACCGTCCATGGCCACCACAGATATAACTTGGCAAACGAGGTGATTACCTCGTTATAATAATCTGTCCCCCCATAGACATTTGCATATAAAGTTTAAATACTACCTGTCCCTATAGAGACATAATGAAGCCCGAGGGACATCTGCAGAAAGCCGAAGCGTTTGAACGCAGAGCGCGAAAATGGGACGGCACCGAGGACGAAGTGCCTTCGGTGGTGGAGGATGTGTTCAATGCCGCTGTCCACTACTTAGCCTATGGCATCAATATCAGGTATGGGCAGGACATCGACGGGCACGGCATGCAGAAGAAGTTCCTGAGGGAGAAAAAGGAATACGGGATATGGCAGGCATACCAGGATCTGGAATCGGTGAGGGTGCGTGCGGTTTACGGAGCATCATGGAATTGCGAGCTTGTGGAGAGTGCCCTGCTGAATCTGGAGGCGATTAAGATATGGAGCAAATAAACTGGAAAGAAACACAACTCAGCACAATACTGGGATTGCCAAACCTGGATTCCCGATACCTCCCACCGCATGTTATCGTGACCCTGAAGGAAAGATTATCCGAGGTTGCCGACATCGGGGCTGTAATTATCTTTGGTTCAATAGTGCGGGGGGACGCATCTTCAAAAAGCGATATAGATATTATGATAGTTCCGATGAAGGATTCAGACGCCCGGCAGCTGAGTGAAGAGGTTACAAGGATATTACGCAGTATTGAAATTGCCCATGGTTTACAAATAAATTTCTCTCCTATCATTTATACTGGAGAGGAAGATTCATATTTTCTCTGGGAGGCCGTGAAGGACGGAAGTGTTCTGTTCGCCAGGCCGGAAATTGTGGCATCTCCCGCTGCCAACATGACTCCGTACGCTTTGATTTCCTACTCCTTTTCAGGATTGAGCACTCAGATAAAAAAGAAGGTCCAGCGTTTTCTGTTCGAATCGAAATACGGTGCGAACATAGATGTGAACAACAGGACTGTCTACATTGCCCCGGGTGTAATTCTGATAACTCTTGAAAAATCAAAGGACATTATTTCGTTTTTCGAATCCAACAAGGTGAATTTTACATTGGCAAAGTTATGGAAATGAAGTAGGCGCCCGGGCGTGACCCTGTCCTGGCCAGGTTCGGGGAAGAATAAGCCGGGGCCACCCCCCCAAAACCCTGGAGCGCATCGACAGGCGCCAGGATATTATTGAGAACAAGGACGAGGCCGGGAAAGAATAAGTTGAATGCAGTTCGGAACATTTTCAATCAGAACTCGGAACCAGAGTTCCGATACCGGCTAAAAACGTTTGGAACGCACGTTCCAATACTGCCTAAAACCACACCTCGACATAGTTCCAAATGTCCATCAGGACTTTGGAT
>JAUSPR010000242.1 GCA_030655715.1 Thermoplasmata archaeon | reverse complement strand
TTCCAAATGTCCCTCAGGACTTTGGATGCCGATTAAACCTGCTCGAAAATCAGATTGGCTATGGATTCAGTTCCGAGATTTGATGCAACCAAATGCTGTTGATTCAATCTTGTGCGTGCAAAGTATATCAATAAACCTTTCTTATCCAAACCCCAGTTGCGGAAGAAAATCGGATTCAGATGCTCGCTCGGAATTGTTGCGAGAATGGCTTTACATTCTCCGAAGGATAATTTCAATGCAAAATAATTATAACAGTAAAGTTATCAAGGCCTGAGGGAGAATATGACTGGAAGAAAGGTACGTGCAGCCCATTCCAGGGCTGACGGGGCATGCGATTATTCGTCGAGGAAGCGAAGGAACGGCATAGAGCTTGTAATGGAATGCGCTGACTGTGAATTCGAGCCTGGTTTGCAAAACCCGAGATGCTTTCGCAGCGTGATGCATGCAATTCAGTCAGAAGGATTGCCAGTGGCAGTTACAATGCGCTCACATATCGAAAGACGTTACGGCCAATCAGCCGCAGGAACCATGGGTCAAATTTCCGATATTCTTAACAGAGTGCAGAGCCTTCAATCGCAACTTGCCAGGGATTCGACCAGGAACGAAGCCTGCGCGGGTTGTGTCAGCCAGCTTTCGACAAAATTGACTGCTATTTCCCGAGGCTTGAACGCAATGGACCTGAACAATGCAATATCTTCCGCAAAGACCCTTGAAAGCCAAAATTTTGGATCTTCACGGTCATCTTGCGCGGACTGTAAGGGCATGACAATCGTGCAGGTCAATGACATTTCCAAGGCAGCCAGAACAATGGAAAGCACCATTGTCAAAGGCGCTTTCAATATCGTGGAGGCGGAATAATGTCCGAAGTAGTGCTAAGGCCGGGAAAGAAGAGCAAGCCACTAATTCCCCCGGAACCCGCGAAAGCCCAACTCGGTGCAAGAAAGGACCTGGATATTCTCCTGAGAAAGGCCCTGAAGAATGATTCTCATTCAAGACCGGGGTTTGCCGAGGCCTGGGTCGGAGATAGTCCTGTCGATGATGCAGCTAGGATAACCAGGTATTATGTGGGTACAGCCAAGGTTGATATCTGCACCGCGCCAGATGGCGAAATTTTATACCGCATGACACCGAGGGAGTACACGCTTCCCGACGCTGGTATGAAACTGCTCTACAGGGCCAAGGCCGAATTCGTTGAAAGTTCGAAAGAAGGCAGAAATCTGCTTGATTCAAGGGCAATGAAGAACCGTTGTCGGAAAGAAGCCAATGAAATAATCTCGATACTGGCACGCTCATCTGGTATTACTCCGGGACAGGTGGAACAGATGGGCGGCTTGGATTTCCTAACTGATGCACTACTCAGGCATACGATTGGCCTTGGCCTAGTGGAATACCTTCTGGAGGATGAGCATGTCCAGGACATTTACATTGATGCGCCGGCTGACGATAACCCGGTCCATGTCGTGGTTGGCGATATCGGGGATAAGGTACATGGAAAATGCATCACCAATATCGTGCTGAGCGAGAAAGAGGTTCAGGCACTGGTTTCGCGGTTCAGGTATGAATCCGGAAGACCGTTCTCCGAGGCCATGCCTGTTCTTGAAACTGATTTACTGGAGTTTGGCACCAGAGTAACTGTCGTGGGAAAACCCCTGAGCCCGGACGGTGTGGCGATTGCGCTCAGGCGACACTCGGTTGAACCATGGACGCTTCCTAGGCTTATCGACAGAAAAAGCCTCAACCCGCTGGCTGCGGGATTGCTCTCATTCCTGATTGACGGACGCTCCACTATCCTGGTGGCAGGAAGTAGGGGTGCAGGAAAATCCTCTATGCTTGGGGCGATGATGTTGGAATTTCCACTGAGCCAGCGCATTCTGACTATCGAAGATACTATCGAACTCCCCGGGGCCAAGATGCAGGAACTTGGATACAAGGTTCAGAGCCTGTTCGTGCAATCCGCAATCGGCGGAAGCGGGGATAGAACCACGGATGATGCGCTCCGAGTATCGCTCAGGCTGGGCGAGTCCGCGATTGTCCTCGGTGAGGTTCGTGGCAAGGAGGCCAAGACACTTTACGAGGCCATGAGGTCGGGAAGTGCGGGAAGCGCGGTGATGGGAACCATTCACGGCAATTCCCCCAAGTCTGTTTTCGAGAGAATTGTTTACGATCTGGATATTCATCCTGAAGCATTTTCTGCAACAGATATCGTGGTAGTATGCGGTCTGGTCAGGCCGGGAGGTCGGCAAAAGCAGGCCAGGCGCATAACCTCCATTTCCGAGCTGGTGAAGGACGGGGAGCCGGGCCAGTTCGCTGATTTGCTGGTTTACGACGACCAGTCCGACGCGCTCGTTGAAACAGAATATTTTCTCTCTTCCTCGGCAAGAATAAACATGATAGCTGAACAATGGGGCCTGGATTATAACACGGCAATAGCCAATATCCGTGCCAGGGCCAGAATGCGCGAGATGATGACCATTGCAGGCAAACAGCATCCTGGATTACTTGGACCGAATGCGGTAGTGAAGGCCAACGGTCAGTACTGGAATCTTGTGGATGTTATTGGTTCAGGCGAGCCAGGTAAGTTGATGAATGAATGGAGCCAGTGGTTCGAAAGGAGCGCCCCGTATGTCTGAGGCCGATGTTCCCGGTCGGCTATACGGAACTCTGTGCAGGAAGCTTGGAAAAGCTGGGCCAGATATTGGCAAGCAAAAAAGACTGGAACAGGACATCAGGCACCTTCAGTCTGAAATTAATCAGCTGGAAAGACGAATTGGCGGTTTACAGCTTTCTGGGGACACCAGAGATACAAGGAAAATATCTGCTGAACTTGAATCCAAGAAAAAATCACTGGCAAAATCAAAAATCATTCACGAGCAAAAGGATTTCAAAAGAGCCATGAGAATCACCGGAATGGGACTGAGGGTGGAGGAAGTGGTACGCTTCTCTGCTGTTTCTGCAATATTGGCCTTGCTGATAGCACTGGTAATTGTTGTTCCAATCGTAATCTGGTTTGGCCTGGAACCGTTCATGATATTGCTTGTTTCACTTGGTTGCGGTATAGCTGTCCCGCTGGCTGTTTTCATGTGGCTGGTCAACTATCCTGAAAGATTGGCCAAGAGTCTGGAGATGGAGGCCTTCGGTTCCGCGCCCGAAGTAGTGAATTACATGGTCATGTCCATGGAATTATCTCCTTCAATTGACAAGGCAGTATTATTTGCCGCAGAAAATGCGGAAGGTCCAATGGCTGAAGAATTTGCAGACATTGTCTGGAAGGTGCGGAGCCGCGAATTTTCAACCACGGAAAACGCATTAATGGCATATGCCAGCAACCTTGAGGGCATGAACGAGGAATTGCGCGGCGCCATCTACAACATTCTCAGCGCCTCCAAGGAAAGGGACATGGATAAAATGCGAACAAGTCTGAGAAGGGCGAGCGATGCTGTGCTCACCGGCACCAGGCAGCGGGTCGAGGGCTTTGCCGCGTCTCTTGGAACGCCAGCCACGGTGCTTTTCTCACTCGGAATTCTCCTGCCAATGATAATCGGTTCCATGCTGCCCATGCTCTCTCTCGGAGGATTTGACATGGCCATGCAGACCTCGCAGCCAACATCCGAAAGTTGGCTTCCGATGTTCGGGATGAGCATTCTCCTGATGAATGTTTTATTCCCCCTGACTGCGTTCGTTTATGCCAGGTCGATATTGTCCAGACGACCAGGTGTACACACGGTTAAATTGGAAGAGAATAAATCGACTTCCAATATTGTGATTTCAGGAATTATCCTCTCCTTTTTCATAGCCTTGGCTTACCTCACCGGAACATACCTGAATTTCTGGGGCATGGAATGGTCCATTTCGGCCCTGCTCATCATATTGGGACTCAGCATCAGCCTCTGGCACGCACTTGCCAGCCATTCCCTTGATAGTGATAAAGTAAAAGAAATAGAGAAACTGGAGGACGGCATGCCGGACATGCTGTTCCAGCTAGGCTCAAGATTGGGTGAAGGCCTCGGTCTGGAGAAGGCCCTGGAGGATGTCAGCCACACCATGGAGGGCACCGAGATTGGCAAGTTTCTTTCGGGAATGCTGGCCAGAATGCGGCGAAGCGGGACTGGAATTCATGATTTGCTTTTTTCACCGGAAACCGGGATAATGGTTTCCCATCCATCAAGGAAATTGAGGGCCGCAATGCGCCTGGTCGTTGAAGCTGCCAGCAAGGACCCGGAAACAGCGGGCAGCATCCTGATAACAATGTCCAACCACATGCGGGATTTGACAAACTCCGACAAGGAGATGCGCCTGAAGCTCCGGTCCACGATTGACACCATGAAGAACACGGCCATTCTCTTCGCGCCAGTAATCATGGGCGTGACTGTCGGTCTTTACCTATTGCTGTCCGAGACGTTCAGCGACATGAACGGCTCGGCTCCCATGCCCTCACCGTATTTCATCATGATAATCGGGATTTATCTTCTGGCCACTGTCGGAACGATAATGTATTTCTGTTCCGGGATTGAACATGGACGGGGGCGTTGGAAGATTGAGACGGGGAAGGCACTGCCTGTTGCGGCCATCATATTTTGCGTGACGTCATTGGGGGCGCTGATGGCGTTCGGTTGATGTCTCTGTTTCTATACTCCCGTGCAGGAAAATACTCATCGAAAGCATCGCTGTCAGCAGCCTTATCCCGTACCTCATAACTGTCCTGGGCAGGACATGGAAATAGTAATTGGCAAATCCCCGCCAGTACGCGACAATCGGTCTCTCGTCGAACCAAACCCTCCAGGGGTAATCCCGGTTGTAAATGTATTTGGCCAGCATGCTCAGGGAGACTGTAAAGACCGCTGAGGTCATGAGTGCCCACACAATATTCGGATATGGAATATAATCCGCCAGGCTGAACAGTGCGCCCGAGATTGGGAATAGAAGCATTTTGCCGGAATCGAAAATGGACATGGTATTTATCATGTCCAGGCCGAGGTGCGTGACAATGCCCAGGCCTATAATATGGGCGAAATTCCGTTTCTTCCAGACGAACATGGCCACTGCCGCCAATAAGCAGAGAACTGATGCGCCCAGGAGAGTGTGCGTGAGAGTCCCGTGCACCGGTATTATCGTGCCAGGAAACAGGTAATAAATAATATCGATGTCCAAAATAAGGCTGCCTAGGGTGATGGCCATCATCTGCTCTTTATCAAGGCGGAGCTTTCTTCCGGTTATGAAGGCGACCAGATAATGGGTTATCCAATCCATTGAGATATGCATGAACAAGCCATTATTTAAATTCTCGTTCCTTTAAAGGATTGTCCTTTTTCACAATTTCCATGTGCGGATACGCAATCTCCACGTCCGGATCGTCCATGAACCTGCGCCAGATTTTTTCCACAATCTCCGATCTGGTTTTACGACGGTTATCGGCATGGGTCCAGTACACAATCGAGAGGTTCACTCCGGAGTCGGCCAGATCCATTCTGAATGTTGGTTCGCTGGGAAGCGCCCCGTCCAGGTCATGCAGTTCCAGGCGCTTTCTGTATGCCTCCCAGTTCTTGGTCATGGATTCACCGACCACTTCTTTCACAGCATCCAACATGTGCTGCTTGGCCTTGTCGATATTGCTTTCATAGGTCACGAGGTTCACCACTTCGTCCCAGATGAATGGCGAGTCCCTGCTGTAGTTGTACACGGCCCCGTCAAATATCAAGGAATTGGGCATCAGGGCAATCCTGCCTGTGAATGTCTCGCCCTTCATCCAACCACCCATTTCATAGAGGTCAGTGTGCATGACCTTGATATCGGTTACGTAACCCTTCACATCCCCAATGCTCACCCTGTCGCCGATCTTGAACATCTTGTTGTAAGTGATAAAAAGCCATCCGAGAATGTTCATCAGCGGTTTCTGAAGTACGAATGTGAGTGCCGCCCCAATCAGACCGATGCTAAGAACCAAGGATCCCATTCCGCCCATGAAATAGAAGAAAATAATTGAGAGGACAATGGCCCAGATTGTGTAATTTACTGCTTTCCAGCTTGACCTGGCTGCTGCATAGCTTCCGACCTTGGGTGCAGCCAGCACTTCAAAAAGATATCCCAGTAATTTTAGGGCGAACCAGATAAATGCAATTATTACGAGAATGAGAAGGCCAGTATGCATGAAATCTGAAATAAAATTCATGTTGAGAAATGGGAAGATATTATAATCGGTATCAAGAAGCAAAATGAGAGAGACAATTCCGAGTGCCAGTGGAATGAGTATGCCTGCTTTGCCAGATCGACCTCCCTTGGGCTTTGCCCCTTTTGGATTTTTTTCTGTCATTGGGGAAAGGAACTCGGGCTTGAGATATTAAGTTTGCGATGCAAATTTATTCGATTGAGAGGACTATTGGTAAACACTTATCTTAATTCGCTATCAGAAATAATTGGTATAATTCGTCTTTGAGATAAAAGCATAATCTCGGTTCAAGTAGGCTGCCAACACCCTACATTAAGCAAACAGACCCAGCAGCAGTACCATGAACAGCCCATAGAGTCCAATAAGCAGAAATCCACCCTTCCTGCCAATGGACTCCCGGTGCATCATGATCAACAATGTTGCTCCTACAAGAATCATGAATGGAGCAGTGAATGCTATCGTGACCCATCTGAATGTTATGGGTGAGATTAGGGTCGCAACCCCCAATATTAAAAGTATGTTGGTGACACAAGACCCCAATGCATTCCCCAATGCTAGACTTCCCAAGCCCTTCCTGGCGGCATTAATCGAGACCGATACTTCTGGTAATGTCGTTCCCAAGGAAACTACAGTCAACCCAATCAATCCTGTGCTTACATTCAATCCTGAAGCCAATCCCATAGCCCCATTTATGAGGAACTCTGCGCCAATGACTATCAGGACAATTCCCAAAACAATCGCTCCCAAATCCTTGAATGTCTGAAGTTTGGCCAATTTGGGTTTGTCTAGAAAACGCTTTGGTTGGAAGAGTGCTTTTCCACCCAGGATGCTCGTAGCGATAACCTTGACATACTCGAATTTAACAAAGAATTTCACGAAATCATGGAATTCCCCCTCGGTGCCCAGTTCGTCGCGAGAGATGGTCAAAAAGATTATGTAGGCTATGAAAACAGATATGAGTAAAAGACCCCCTATCCAGTTCATATTCCCCCACAACATAAACATGTAGAGGGTCAAAAAAACACCCATCATGATGTATCCGTCTCTCCTAAGTCCGAGCCGCGTGGTTTTTATTCCGCCTAGTATAGCTCCTATTCCAAGTACCAGACAGATGTTTGAAAGATTCGAACCTATCACATTGCCCACAACGAATGCTCCTTCCCCCTCCAACGAGGCAGATATTGCAGCTGCGAGTTCAGGAACCGATGTGCCTATCGCAACAATCGTTAGGCCAATAACGAAATCTGGAACACCATATCTCTTAGCCAACCTGGAAGCCGAATCAACAAGAAAATTCGCACCTATCACTAAAAGTAGTAAACCCACCCCCAATAGTGCCAAATCTTGGTAAAAAACCATGATTAGGGTATTTCCCCCTGGTTTTAAATCTTATCTATTAATTTGTTCCAGGGTTTATAATTTTGAATTTGCGATACCAATTCGGCAGAATAAGATATCAATGGATAAAATGAATTTTATTATTGCCAATATAATTAAATAATATCATGTCCTTGTATATATAAGGTGTTTAAAATGGATATAAAAGATGAAACAATCGCTGACACATATGACCTGAATAGCGAGGACGTATACACTACGGTTTCAATCTGATCTCTTCCTTCAACATATCCTTCATTCCAATCTTTTTCAGTTTGTCTTTGATTGATT